>NZ_AUMA01000009.1 GCF_000422565.1 Desulfovibrio aminophilus DSM 12254
TTGCTGCAAAAAATCCTTCTCCACAGTGAGTTGGCCAATCTTGGCGTGAAGCTCTTTGATCCGCGCCTCGTCGCTTTGTTGGGCCTTTTGGGCCTTGCCCGCAAAGCCGACCGCGATCTGCTCCTTGGCCTGCTGCTTCCACTGGGAAACCTGATTGGGATGCACGCCGTACTTGCTGGCAAGCTCGGACAGGGTGTGTTCTCCGGACAGGGCGTCCAGGGCGACTCGGGTCTTGAATTCTGCGGTAAACTTTCTTCGCGGCTTGGACATCAAAAGCCTCCTTCAGGCTTCTTACGTCCACCTTAGCTCATGGTCCAGTTTTCCGAACCCACTTCTGTCTTCCGCGCGCAGTGCATCCAGGGCTGCAGCTCCATCCTCATACGCGAAGACAAGATGCCCCATGTCTGTGAGATAGTCCGCGAGGGTCTCACAAATTCGCTTCTCATCATCAAGAATAAGGATTGTGTGCTGCATGAGGTCAACTCCACTCAACGGCAAACTACGCTATATTTGAAATAAAATCATCAATAACAATATAGCAGGCCCTACTTCACATAGCTGTCAACCATCCTATCAACCGATAGGAGACCAGGGTTGACTATGCATAGTGTAATCTTTGATCAACTGGCCAATGATTTTCTCGCTATAAGTCATGGTCCACGTGCCTCGGGACTCCTTCAGTCTTCAACATGATTCCGGCTTCAGGAGTTCACCCTGTTGACCATATCCATCGGTACCGCCAATCATGCTAGTCGATTATACCCGTTGGAGTCCAGTGGTGGCCCCAAGGGGGAGTGCCCTGCCGCTCCGGCACGTGAAAACACCAAGCACATGAGCTACGCAATTCCATCGATGAGAAGGGGCTAGAGTTTCCCATCGTGCGCTCTTGGGCTTGCATCCGGGGGGACATATTGGGCCGATCCCGCGCAACCCGCCGGGACAAAGTGCTCTTTCAACTTGCCCTGCTCTGGGGATGAACTCGATGAGAGTATCTTGAAAATCCTTCCGAACATCGCCCGCAGCATCTTGTCAATAAATTGTATTTATTAACTTTTTATAAAAAAGCCGACCTCATTCAAGGGCAAAAGCCGTCTTTGCTTCTGTTTTCGCACGTAGCTACCCGGTTCCTCAAAGGGAGTCAGGTTATGATCATCACCCACTCTTCGCTCCTTTATTGGCCGGAAAGACTGAGAAGCAACTCCCGGAGAATGGACCGCGTGATTTGGCCGGTGAAGAATGCCGTGAGGAGACTCGTCCCTAGGGCAGCCAGGATGATCATGGGAATCAACGCATACACACTGCGACGTGCTTCCTCTTGCATCGACTGCAAACCCTCCAAACGCTCCAGCAACCATCTCCAGAGCTTGGCTCGAGGTAAGGACTTTTGTATTTCTTTAAGCTGAATAACCAGTTGGCTCAACGCCTCCCGGATCTCGGTCTGAGTCATCGCCTCTCCCGTGGTCATTCGCTCCCTGGGATTGACCGCAATCACTGCATCCCGAATCTCGTGCAACAGGGCCAACACCCCCTCGGCCCGGTCCATGGCCTTCGCCGCCTCTGTCTGCTGGGTCTGACGCAGCCGCTCCACCTTGGAAACCGTGTCCGTCTCGTTGCTCATGCCGTATCTCCAGTTCTTTGATGACGCCCAAGGCCGCATATCTTCTGCCAAGCTGAGAGCCTTTGGCCCGATAGCCGCCAAGCCCGAAGCTCAGTCCTCTCAGCGCTCCGGCCTTCCAGTTTTCTCTCACCTCAACACCAGTCAACTCCAAACGCGCTTTGAAATCATTGAAATCAACGGCTGCCTGCAACGCCGACTCAATGCACGCTTGGAGAACGATTTTTTCAGGAGGTTCGCCCGTTCGAGCCAGGCGCTGCACATGCCGACTCGGCGACTGTCGCCGGGGTAAACGCGCGGCTTCACCAGGAGTCATGGCACCTAACCGCAGCCCCAGCTTCCGCTCGATCACCTGGATAATCCGCGCTGAGCGGGCGTAGTCATTGCTGTCAGAGACACGCGCCGGTCGGCCGAAGCGGTCTTGGCGCGTGGGGTCGATGGCCAGAGCGCAGAGGTGCAGGTGCTGGCAGCCAGCGTCTTCATGGATGGCCGCAAACCAAGGGACAGAGCCATATCCCATGCGTTCCATATAGTGGATCGCGGCCCAGGACCATTGTTCCATCGTCAACCGCTCCCCCGGGGCCAGACTCAAGGTCCGGTGCAAAACCGGTTTCGATAGGTCACGGCGAGCCGCCCGCAGCCACACAGAAAGCGGCAGGCCGCAGGCCTGAGCTCGCGCTTGGGCATCTGCATGGTCCTTTGAGCTCATCCGGACACCGACAATGTGTTCCAGGCGGTTTTTTTCTTCGGCCGAGCCATCAGTCATGCCTTCCGGACGCCGGACGGCCGAGCCCGCAGGGCGACGGGGGTCGGGTTTCCGTGCAACGGAAACATGCGTCCCTCCTTACACCGAGGCAAGAAGCGACGAATTCCCTATGGAGATCAGCGCCGCACATAATCAGGAGGCCCCGCCGTTTTTCCTTGGCCGACCGGGCTTACGAAGATGAGGCGATTGGGAGGCGGATTCCGGCGCAGAAGGAGCGCCGGCATTTATGCCCTGCCGGACAGCCTCGGCATCAAGCCAATTGGAGATGTCGCTGGCCCGCCATAACAGCTTGCCACCAAGGCGAAGTGCGGGAGGCAAAGACCGGCCACGGTGCCGCCGAAGGCGAATGCCTCGCGGAGTGGTTCGCAGGAGTTCCGCCAGTTCCTCTATCGTCAGCAGCTTATCCACGAGCGTTTCACCTCATCTTCACGTCGTTTCCCTCTGCTTAGCGGCGGACGCTCTCCACTGAAATCCGCATGATTCATCACTTGGACTCTCTTGCCGACCTAGCGCGCGAGCGGCGGATGCCGTTTTCGCATCTGGGCAGATGCCCCTCGCCGGATTTCGCAGACGGAGGAGCGCGACAGGAGTATGGAGACAATTTGGAGACGGTATCAGTGAAAGAGGAAGAAACAGCGCGGAAAAAGCGGAGACAATACGGAGACAGTCAAGGTGGAAAATCGTTTCTGAAGGCCTAAAATGAAAAAGCGGATTGGTATTTAACCATCCGCTTTTCAATGCTTTCTTGGTCGGGGCGAGAGGATTTGAACCTCCGGCAACCAGCTCCCAAAGCTGGCGCGCTGCCAGACTGCGCCACGCCCCGACCGGTGGCGGTTGCTTACGTGAAAAGCCGTCCGCCCGCAAGGCGCGTCAGCCCAGGCCCACCCCGGCGATGGCCTCGCCGCAACGCGCGCAGCGCCCGTCCTTGACCTCCAGCCCGGTGACCGCGAAGCCGAGACGGCGGATCACCACCTGGCCGCAGGCAGGGCAGAAGGTGTGCCCGTGCTCATTGCCCGGCACGTTGCCCACGTAGACGTAGCGCAGACCGGCCGCGTTCCCGGCGGCCGCGGCGCGCTCCAGGCTGGCCAGGGGCGTGGGCGGCAGATCCTGCAGCTTGTACTGCGGGTGAAAGCGCGACACATGCCAGGGCGTGTCGGGGCCCAGCTCCCGGGCGATGAACCCGGCGATGTCCCGCAGTTCCCCGTCCGAGTCGTTGAGTCCGGGGATGAGCAGGGTCGTGACCTCCAGCCACCAGCCCAGGGACCGGATGCGGCTGAGGTTCTCCAGCACGGGCGCGAGCTTGCCACCGCAGCGGTCCCGGTAGAACTCCTCGGTGAAGGCCTTCAGGTCGATGTTGGCCGCGTCCACCAGCCCCGCCAGTTCGTCGAGACAAAAGCGGGACATGAAGCCGTTGGACACGAGGATGTTCTTGAGGCCCCTCTCGCGGGCCAGCCGGGCGGTGTCCTGCACCAGCTCGAAAAAGACCGTGGGCTCGGAGTAGGTGTAGGAGATGCTGGCCGCCCCGCATTCCAAGGCCGCCGCCAGAAGCGATTCCGGGGTCGCCGGATGCCCTGCTATGCGCCCCCCCCCGCGCGGCGGCTGGGAGAGCGAGGCGTTCTGGCAGAAGGAGCAGGAAAAGTTGCAGCCGGGCGTGCCGAAGGAAAAGGTCTGGGTTCCTGGATGAAAATGGTAGAGCGGTTTCTTCTCAACGGGGTCCAGGTTGGCCGCGGCCACCCGGTCGTAGACCAAGGTCAGGAGTGTTCCGGCCTGGTTCTCTCGCACGCCGCAACGGCCGCGATCACCGTCGTCGATGCGGCAGAAATGGTTGCACAGGCGGCACTGGACCTTGCCGCCGCCCAGCGCTTCCCACAGCCTGGCCTCGCGCATGGTTCGCCTCCGGAGTATGCCGCCATTGTATCCCAGCCCCGGCGAAAAGCAACGGCGAGACGCGGAATCAGCGCCTAGTCCCCTTATTCGTGGCGTTGACCCCCACGTCCACGCCGATGACCATGTTCTCGTACCAGTCCCGTTCGGGATGACTGCGCGGCACGGACTCGATGCGCAGACCGTCGGTGGCGTTCTCCGTGATGGTCGTGACCTCGTCGGCGTTGCGGGTGCCGAAGGTGTTGTCCTGCCTGTTCTTGGCCGTGTCCTTGTTGGGAAACTTTCCGGCGGCGGCGGGCGTCGAAAAGGCGACGGCCAGAACCAGGCAAAGGACGGCGACGAATGAACGCATGGCGGCTCCTCGCGGGGTTCGGAACCCCGTCTTCACGGGAAACACTGTCCCTCTTTTTCTCGAACCATGCAAGCTTCGCGCCGGGAGAAAGCGAGGAAAGGCCTTGAACTCCGCGTCGCCTGGACTTATATTTTGGAACAGGCGCTTTGCCGACAACAGACACAGGAGAACCGCCCCCCCATGCCCAAGCGTACGGACGCCTACAAGGCCGCCGGAGTGGATGTCGAAGCCGCCGGCGAATTCATCTCGCGCATCAAGAAAATGGTTGCCGGAACCTTCACCAAGGGTGTGGTCACGGACATCGGCGGCTTCGGCGGCCTGTTCAAGCTCGACCTGAACAACGTGGAGAACCCCGTGCTGGTGGCCGGGACCGACGGCGTGGGCACCAAGCTCAAGCTGGCCTTCCAGTTCGACCGCCACGACACCATCGGCATCGATCTCGTGGCCATGAGCGTCAACGACGTCCTGGTCCAGGGCGCCAAACCGCTGTTCTTCCTCGACTACTTCGCCACGAGCAAACTCGACACCGAGCGCGCCGTGAGCGTGCTCTCGGGCGTCGCCGACGGCTGCAAGCAATCCGGCTGCGCCCTGCTGGGCGGCGAGACGGCCGAGATGCCGGGCTTCTACGCCGAGGGGGAGTACGACCTCTCGGGCTTCTGCGTGGGCATCGTGGACGACCGGCGCATCGTGGACGGTTCGACCATCACCATTGGGGACCGGATTCTGGGTCTGGCCTCCAGCGGCCTGCATTCCAACGGCTACTCCCTGGCGCGCAAGGTGTTCGACGCCTCCGGCCTGAAGCCCTCCGACCCCTTCCCCGGCGACGAAGCCCGGACTGCGGCCGAGGTGCTCCTCCAGCCCACGCGGATCTATGTCCAGCCGGTGCTCAACCTGCTGCGCGACCTGACCATCAAGGGCATGGTGCACATCACCGGCGGCGGCTTCTACGACAACGTGCCGCGCGTCCTGCCCAAGGGCGTGGCCGCGAGCTTCAGCTTCGGTTCCTGGCCCGTGCCCCCGGTCTTCCGCTGGCTCAAGGAGCAGGGGGGGCTGGACTGGCCGACCATGCTCCAGACCTTCAACTGCGGCGTGGGCTACATGCTCATCGTGGGCAAGGACGTGGAGGAGGACGTGCGCAACAGGCTCAAGGGCATGGACCTGGAGGCTTACGTCATCGGCGAGATCGTCAAGGCCAAGTCCGGCCAGGAACAGGTGGTCGTCAGCTTCCCCGCCGAAAGCTGCTGAGACCGCTCAGCGTCTTTCCATGGGCCGCCGGGAGTTCGCGCTTCCGGCGGCTCATTCGTTCCAGCCCGGCCCAACGTTCTCGATGCGGGTCAGCTCCAGCGTGAAGTGGCCCACGGCCACCTCGCTGCGGACCTTCACCGGCAGGCGGCGCTCGTCGGCAGAAATCCAGACGATGAGCTTGGCGCCCGGGCTCTTGCGGAAAACCCCGCCCACTTCGGCGACATTCGGCTCCACCCGGAAGCAACGGAACTCCCCGGCCTCGGTGCGCACGGTCTCGATCCCCCCGATGCGGGCCATGCCGCGCACGAACTTCTTGCCGTCCGTCACCGGACCCTCGAAATCCATCCCCGTGATCAGGGGTCGGGTGCGGAAGTGAAAGAGCATGGACAGCGGGTCGAAGGCCTGGGGCGGCCAGATGAACAGCTCGTGGCGCACCTCGCCCTGGATGCTGCGCACGGCCCGTGAAAGCAGCCAGTTGAACTCCACCCGGGCGTCCTTGTGGTAGCCGCCCTCGTTCTGGTCCGAATGGAAGGACAGGGCCCGGGTGAGGTCGTAGTCGGTCTCGGACTCGATGGTCGTGCGCACCTTGTAGAAGGCGTCCACGAAGGAGTTGCTCCGGGCCTGGCCGCGAAAGCGCAGCACCGGCCCGTCCGGACGCCGCTCCACGGGCAGAACCTCCAGCACGGCCGTGCCCGCCGGAACCACGGTCCAGGAGATGGCGTAGGTCAGGCGTTCGCCGGGAGCGAAGGGAAAGCCCGGACGCTGTCCGGCGCGGGCCGGAACGGCCGCGGCCAGGAGCGCCAGGCCCAGAAGGAACGCAAGCAGTCGGGCCGGAACGCGCATTCGCACAAGGTGTGGTCAGAGGGTCCGGATGTCAAGATCGACGCCCGGCGGCGAAACACTTGCCCACAAGCCCGCCTCGCGTTAAAAATGAACCGAACCCGCTGGAAGAGGCTTCCTTTTTCCACCGGAAAACCGAGCAAAGGAGACCGCGACATGCTGTTACGGAAGCGGGCATGGGACATGATGCGGGAGGACTTCCCCTCCATCCGCGAGGACGACACCCTGGCCGAGGCCATCCGGGCCCTCACGGCCGCCATGAAGGAATCCCCCGAGAACCATACCGTGGTGGTGCTCAAGAAAAACGGCGCCTTCCGGGGCGTGACCACCATCTGGAACGTGCTCAAGGCCGTGCAGAACACGGTGCTCAAGGACGACGCGCTGAAGAACATCGAGGAGTCGGACTGGGACCAGACCTTCGCCCGGGCCTGCACGGTCTGCACCCAGACCGGCCTGGAGGCGCACCTGGAGACCGACGTGGCCATGCTCAAGCCCGGCGACGCCCTGCTCACGGTCCTGGACAAGTTCCTGGCCAAGAAACGCGGCTACGCCGTGGTCGAGGAAGGCGACCGGGTCATCGGCATCGTCTATGCCGGAGACCTGTTCCGCGAGATCGCCAGGGACATGGTCCGGGCGTTCTGATCCGCCACGGGCGGCAAGGAAACGAAAAGGCGGCCGGGAATCCCGACCGCCTTTTTTCGTCCGCTCGGCTCGGATCTACTTCTTCTGGTTCTGGGTCACGACCATGGCCTGGAGGTGCTTGGTCATCTCCGGGTCGTAGCCTCCGTCCTGGGACAGGGCGGACACGGCCTTGAGCGGGTCCATGGCCTCCGCGTGGGGCCGTTTGACGGTCATGGCGCAATAGGAGTCGGCCACGCCGCACAGCCGCCCGGCCGGGCTCAGGGCCGCGCCCGCGATCTTGCGGGGGTAGCCCGTGCCGGTGAGGCGTTCATGGTGCTCCAGGACGCAGGCCTCGACCTCCGGGAACTTGAGATCCAGCTTGGCCAGCATCTCATAGCCCAGCATGGGATGCTGGAGAACCTTGGAACGCTCGTCGGGCAGCAGGGGCTTGGGCTTCTCCCGGATGAACGGCGGGATCTTGGTCATGCCCATGTCGTGCAGGAAGAGCCCGGCGGCCAGATGGTCGAAGCTCTTGCGCTTCATCCCGCCCTCTTCGAAGTTCTTGGCGTTGAGCCGGATGTGCAGGGCCAACCCCATGATCCCGCTGTTGAAGGCGTGGTTGGGCAGGGAGTGCTCGGGATGCAGACGCCGGGTCAGGGCGCGGATGCGCTTGGGGTCGTTCCAGAGGTACTCGGTGAGGACCATGAGGTCGGTCCAAAGCTTGGCGAACACGGCCGGAACCGGCTGGTCCAGGAACTCGCCCAGGCGGCGGGTCATGGCCTGCTGGAAGATGTCCGCGATCTCCTTCTCCTGCAGGTTCTTGTCGATGAGCACCAAGTCGAGCTGGTAGCTGATGTGCTTGACGTAGACCGCGTGGTCGGCGCGGGAGACGAAGACCAGCCCCTCGTCCGTGAGCCCGGCCAGTTCCTCCACCTGTTCGTTGGAGAGGCGGCCGCCCACCTGGAAGTAGGGCATGATCCGGGCCACGTCCTCCTTGAAGCGAAAGATGTTCAGGGGTGGACGGTATTTGTTGAAACTGCCCAGGATGTCCTTGTTGATCTGGTAGAACTCCTCGGAAAGCCCGTCGGGCACGTCCATCTTCTGCTTGGCGCTCATGCTCCGCTCACTTTTCGAAGATTTTCACCACGTTGGTCTGGGTCTGGATCTGGTTGCGCCGGGGCTGCCCGGCGGTGACCACCACCGTATCCCCGGCGGCGAAGGCCGGGGAGTCGCAGACGAACCGTTCGGTTCGGTCCTGGTGGGAGTCCTCGCCCTCGGGCGGCGCGGCCGGGATCACCCCCCAGGAGAGGTTCGTGAAGTGGCGCACTCGGGCGTCCGGCGAGAGAGCGTAGACCGGCTGCTTGGGCCGGCAGGCGGCCAGGATGCGGGCCGTGGCCCCGGAGGTGCTGTGGCAGACGATGGCCTTGGAGCGGGTCTTCTGGGCCAGGAGCGCGGCGGCGTAGGCCAGGAAGCGCGCGGGATGCTCCTGGTCGCCAGGGGCCTTGGGCCCAGAGGAGGATTCGAAGTGGAACTCCTCGGCGGTCTGGGCGATCTTGCGCATGAAGGCCACGGCCTTGTCCGGATACTTGCCGATGGCCGTCTCCTCCGAGAGCATGATGCAGTCCGCGCCGTCCAGGATGGCGTTGGCCACGTCCGTGGTCTCGGCCCGGGTGGGCAGGGGGCTGTTGACCATGGAGAGGAGCATCTGGGTGGCCACGATGACCGGCTTGCCCGCCGCGTTGCAGGCGTTGATGATCCGCTTCTGGATCGCCGGGATGTCCGAAAGCTCGCATTCCAGGCCCAGGTCGCCGCGGGCCACCATGATCCCGTCGGCCTCCTCCAGGATGCGCTGGAGATTCTGGATCGCGCCCCGGCGTTCGAGCTTGGCGATGATCGGCAGGGTCTTGCCGAGCTGGCGCATCTCGGCCTTGAGGGCGCAGATGTCGTCGGAACTCTGGACGTAGGACATGGCCACCACGTCCACGCCGATCTGCAGGCCCAGGGCCAGATCCACCTTGTCCTTGGAGGTCAGGGCGTCCAGGGGCGTGGTCTTGCCCGGAAAGGCGATGCCCTTGCGCGGCGGGGCTATGCCCGCGTTCTCGGCGGTCATGCGCACCAGGAAGTCGTTCTCGCGGCCGGTGACGTGGAATTGGAGCATCCCGTCGGAAAGGGCCACCATGTCGCCGACCTTGAGGCTCTTGATGACCGCGGGCTGGTCCAGACAGATGACCGGTTCGCTCCGGCCCTCCTCCTGGCCCGGAACGCCCAGGAGCACCTCGTCGCCCCGGCTGATCTCCAGGGTGCCCAAGCCGATGTCGCAGGTGCGGATCTTGGGCCCGGAGAGATCCTGGAGGATGGACAGGGTCACGCCCAGCTTGCGTTCCAGCCCTCGGATGATGTCCACCAGCCGGATGAAGCCCTCCTTGCCGCCGTGGGAGAAATTCAGCCGGAAGATGCGCGCGCCGGCGTCCACCAAGGACTGAACGGCGTCCTCCTCCGAGGATGCCGGCCCCAGGGTGGCGATGATCTTGGTGTGCATGGTCCCGTCCCTTTCGCGGCGCGGCGGAGCGGGCGCGCCGTACAGTCTATATCAATAAAAAAATAAAACCATCGAACACACGATCGCCCTGCTTTCCGGCACCGGCGCGGCTCCCGGCCGGTACCCCTGGAAGCGAGTCATATCCTCATTTTTTCATGTTGGAAATGTCTTTTTCAGGTTGACATTCCCTTGTGTTTGGAACAAGGGTGGGAGTACGTATAAAAAACGTGGGAAAAAGTGCCGAAAGGTGGAGTCGGAATGAAGTTCCGCGGTCACGCGCACCGCAGCCTGGACCCCAAGGGCCGCATCATCCTGCCGCCGGAGTTCCGCGACCAGATCTTCGCGGAAGTCCAGGACGGCAGAATCGTGCTGACCATCTTCGAGGGCCACGTCATCGGCATCACCCCGGCGCAATGGGACAAGCTCGAGGCCGAGCTGCAAAAGAAAAGCAAGAACCCCAGCCGACAGCTGCGGGACTTCATGCGCATCCTCTACTCCGGCTACGAGGAGGTCCAGGTGGACTCCCAGGGCCGCATGCAGTTGCCCGCGCACCTGCGCAAGAGCGGCAAGCTGAACAAGGAGGTCGTCCTCCTGGGCGTGGGCGACCGTTTCGAGATCTGGGGCGAGGAGAGCTATCAGAGCCTGCTGGAGCAGGACTACAGCGATGTCTCCGACGAGTTGTCCGATGCCGGCGTCATTCTGCCCTTCTAACGGGGCGGAACCCTGCAACGGAGGCGCGTCGGGCGCGCACGTCACGGTTCTTTTGCGGGAGACCGTGCAGTGGCTCGCCCCCAGGCCGGGAGGTCGCTACCTGGACGGCACCCTGGGCCTCGGCGGACACAGCGAGGGCATTTTGCGGGCGGCCGGCGGCGAGGCCGAGATCCTGGGCCTGGACCGCGACCGGCAGGCCATGGATATGGCCGCGAAGCGGCTGGAGCCCTTCGGCGGGAGAGTGCATCTGGAGAACACGTCCTTCAGCGGCTTCGAGGCGGCCCTCGACCGCCTGGGCTGGGATCGCGTCGACGGCGCGGTGCTCGACCTCGGCGTGTCCTCGCTCCAGTTGGACACCCCGGAGCGCGGCTTCAGCTTCATCGCCGACGGGCCGCTGGACATGCGCATGGACCAGGGATCGGGCTTCAAGCCCGCGCGCGTCCTGGTGAACAAGGCGGGATTCGAGGAGTTGCGGAGGATCATAGGCGAATACGGCGAGGAGCCCATGGCAGGGCGCATCGCGCGGGCCATCGTGCGCGAACGGGAGCAGGAAGAGATCGTCTCCACGGCCCGCCTGGCCGAGATCGTGTCCCGGGCCTACCCCCCCGACCGTCGGCGCCAGGCCCGCAACCATCCGGCCACCAAGACCTTCATGGCCCTGCGCCTGGTCGTGAACCGCGAGCTGGACGAACTGAGCGAATTTCTGGAGCGCATCCCCGAGCGGCTCATGCCCGGGGCGCGCGTGGCGGTCATCGCCTTCCACTCCCTGGAGGACCGCATCGTGAAACAGGCTTTCCGCCGTCAGGAAAAAGGCTGCGTCTGCCCCCCCCGGCAGCCGCTCTGCACCTGCGGCCGGAAGCCGACCATGAAGATCCTGACCAAGAAACCGCAGGTTCCGGGCCAGGGGGAGATGGACGCCAACCCCCGCAGCCGCAGCGCCAAGCTGCGGGTGGCCGAACGGCTGCCGCTGGAAGGGGGCCGCGCGTGAGCGCCGCGCGTGGAGGATTCTGGGTCATGGTCCCTCTCCTGGCCCTGGCCCTGGCCCTCGGGCTGGCCTCGGTCTGGATGAACATCGAGCGGGTGGACCTGGCCTACACGCTGAAGAAGATGGAACACGAGCTGAGCGACAAGAGCACGCTGGCCGACAAGCTGGGAGTGGAGCGGGACAACCTCATGGCTCCCTATCAGCTCAAGCGGCTGGCCGACAAGTTCGGACTGGGACCGGCCGGTCCCGGGCAGATCCGCCGCCTGAACCAGGCGGAGGAAGCCGGGACGGCCAACCCTTGAGGCCCTAAGAGATGGCGAGAACAAAAAAGCAAGGCCGGGACTTCAGCAAGTTCAAGCTCGCGACCGTCGCCGGCCTCTTTGTCGTTCTCCTGACGGCCCTCTGGGTGCGCGCGGGCTATCTCCAGCTCTACCGGGGCTCGCAGTTGGAGGCCCTGGCCTCGCGCCAGAGCTACGCCGCCGAGTTCGAGCGCGGCCAGCGCGGGCGCATCCTCTCCCGAGACGGCACGGTGCTCGCCACCAGCGTGGAGGCCCACTCGGTCTACGCCCGGCCCATCGACGTGCCCCAGCCCGCCGCCGCTGCGCGCAAGCTGCGCGAAATCCTGGACATCCCCGAAGCCGAGGTGCGCAAGCAGCTCGGATCGCGCAAGAACTTCGTCTGGATCAAGCGCCAAATCAGCGACGTGCAGGCCAAGGCCGTGGCCGAGGCCCATCTGGACGGCGTGCATCTGACCACGGAGTACAACCGACTCTACCCCAACGGCCACCTGGGCGGCCAGATTCTCGGCTTCGTGGATGTGGACGGCAAGGGGCTGGAAGGCGTGGAGGCCACCTTCGAGGAGCTCCTGGCCGCCGGGCAGGCCAAGCTCGTGGTCCAGCGCGACGCCGCCGGCCGCCGCCTGTACCTGGACGATCAGGGCCGGGAGATGGACATCAACGGCCGCGACGTACGCCTGAGCATCGACTCCCATATCCAGGACCTCACCGAGCAGGCCCTGGCCGAGGCCGTGCGCAAGTACGAGGCCCAGAGCGGCATGGCCATCGTGGTTCACGTCAAGAGCGGCGAGATCCTGGCCCTGGCCAACTACCCCTTCTTCAATCCCAACGTCAGCCGCAGCAGCCCGGCCTCCGTGCGCCGCAACCGCGCCGCCCTGGACGTCGTCGAACCCGGCTCGACCATGAAACCCTTCCTGGTGGCGGCCGCCCTGGAGGAGAAGGTCGTCACCCCGGAGCAGCTCATCGACTGCGAGAACGGCAAGTGGAAAATCCGTTCCAAGATCATCCGCGACGACCACCCCCACCGCTGGCTCACGGTGAACCAGATCATCCGCTACTCCAGCAACATCGGCGCGGCCAAGGTGGGTCAGGCCCTGGGCTCCCAGCGTTTCTACGACTATCTGCTGCGTTTCGGCTTCGGCTCCCGTCCCGGCGTGACCGCCCTCTCCGGGGGCAGCGGCATCCTGCACCCCGCGCAGTCCTGGTCGGACATCGACCTCGCGGCCATCTCCTTCGGCCAGGCCATCGGCGTCACGGCCCTGCAGATGGCCAAGGCCTATCTCTGCCTGGCCAACATGGGCGAGGCCAAGCCCCTGCGCCTGGTTCTGGACCCGGCTCCGGAAGCCCCGGAAGCGGGGGGACGGGTGGTGAACGAGAAGGCCGCGCAGGCCGTCCTGTCCATGATGCGCGAGGTGGTGGAGATGGACGGCACGGGCAAAAAGGCCCGCATCCCGGGCGTGCCCGTCGCGGGCAAGACCGGCACGGCCCAGAAGGCGGGCAAGGGCGGCTACAGCGACGAGCGGCTGTCCTCCTTCGTGGGCCTGATCCCCGGCGACAATCCGGAATTCCTGGTCCTGGCCCTGGTGGACGAACCCAAAACCATCTCCTACGGCGGCGTGGTCGCCGCGCCCGCCGTCAAGGACATTGCATCCCGGGCCCTGGCCTACTATGGAAGGCTGCCTGACGCGCCTGAGGAGGCCGAGGAGACCCGGCCCGACCCGGACCCATCGAGCATGACGGCCCAGGTGCTGCCCGCCGGGCAGCCCCGCACGCCGGGGGAAATGGTCCCGGACCTTTCCGGCCTGCCTCTGCGGCGGGCCGTGGAGCTTTTGGTGCAGAAGGGCATCGTCCCGGTCGTCAAGGGCCGGGGCATGGTCGTCAGTGGACAGAAACCCGCCGCGGGCGAACCCTGGCCCGAAGGGAGGGAAGGCAAGGATGATGTTTTTGTTCTCATCCTCTCCTAGCAACAGGCGCAAGGCGAAAAGGAACGAAGAGACCGACATGCGCTGGCTGGAACTTTTGGATCGCGTCCGCGCTGGACTCATGGTCCGCACGGATTCGCGGCTGATCACCCCGGGCGAGGTCTTCGCGGCCATGCCCGCCGCCGGGGACAAGCGCGACGGCTTCATCGCCGACGCCGTGTCCCGGGGCGCGGAATTCGTGGTGGCCGAAGGCCCCGTGGCTCGCGACATCCTGGGCGGGGCCGCGCTCATCGAACGCCCGGACGCCACCGAGGCCCTGGGCGAGCTGGCCAAGGCCTACTTCAAGACCGGCCAGGCCGTGATGAAGATCATCGGCGTCACCGGCACCAACGGCAAGACCACCACGAGCTACCTCATCGAGCACATCCTGACCTCGGCGGGCCTCAAGGTCGGCCTGCTGGGCACCGTGGCCTACCGCTGGCCGGGCTTCAGCCTGGACGCCAGCCTGACCACCCCCGGCTGCTGGCAGCTCCACGAGCTTTTCGCCAACATGGAGAAAAGCGACGTGGACGTGGCGGTGATGGAGGCCTCCTCCCACGCCCTGGATCAGAACCGCGTGGCGGGCCTGGAATTCGACGCGGCCGTGCTGACCAACGTGACCCAGGACCATCTGGATTACCACGGGGATATGGAAACGTATTTCCGCGCCAAGTCTAGACTTTTTCACGACTGCCCTCGGCCGGACAAGCGCTGCGTGCTCAACTGGGACGACCCCTACGGCCGCCGTCTGTTGGCCGACACGCACCCCTCCCTGGGCTACGGCCTGACCGACGCGCCCCTGGGCGACACGACCCTGGCCGGGACCATCCTGTCCTGCACCGGCAAGGGTCTGCACCTGCGCATGTCCTACAAGGGCAAGACCTGGGAGTTGGATTCCCCGCTGGTGGGCGCGCACAACGCCCAGAACCTCCTGGCCGCCCAAGCCGCCTGCCTCTCGCTGGGATTGTCCTGCAAGGAGGTCCGCCGCCTCGCGGAGTTCAAGGGGGTGCCCGGCCGTCTGGAGCGCGTGGACAACGAGCGGGGCCTGGCCGTGTTCGTGGACTACGCGCATACCCCCGACGCCCTGGTCAACGTGCAGAAGACCCTGCGGGCCCTGGACTTTCAGCGGCTCATCACGGTCTTCGGCTGCGGCGGCAACCGCGATCGCACCAAACGCCCGCTCATGGCCAGGGCCGTGGCCGAATACGCCGACGTGGCCGTGCTCACTTCGGACAACCCGCGTTTCGAAGACCCCTCGGCCATCATGGACGACGCCCGCCCCGGGCTGTCCCAGGGCGGCCGCGAGATCGAGATCGTCGAAGACCCGGACCGCTACCGGGCCCTGTGCGAGGCCGTGGCCCTCATGCGCGAGGGCGACGTGCTGCTGGTGGCGGGCAAGGGGCACGAGACATACCAACAGGTGGGCGGCAAGAAGCTGCCCTTCAGCGACGTGGAGGCCGTGCGCCGCGCCATCCGGGAGGTTCTGGGGTGAAGCTGACCCTGCGCGAGATGGAGACCTGCCTCACAGGCGCGCCGGAAACCCCGCAAGGGGTCGACCGTCCCGTGGCCGCCGTGCGCACGGACAGTCGTTCCGTGGGCCGGGGCGAGGTCTTCGTCTGCCTCTCCGGCGAACGCTTCGACGGGCACGAATTCGCGTCCCAGGCCGTGGCCCAGGGGGCCCTGGCCGTGGTCGCCGCGCGGCCCCTGCCTGAAATCACCAAGGTTCCGGTGATCGTGGTCCGCGACACCGTGGCCGCCCTCGGCCGTCTGGGCCGCTTCCTGCGCGACCGCACGCGGGCGAAGGTGGTGGCCGTCACCGGCACGGCCGGAAAGACCACGGTGAAGGAAATGATCGCCCGAGTGGCCGGGACGCGCCTTTCCGTGGCCAAGAACTTCAAGAACTTCAACAATCAGATCGGCCTGCCCCTGTCCATCTTCGCCGCCAGCGGCGAGGAGGACGTCTGGGTGCTGGAGGCTGGCATCAGCAAACCCCACGACATGGCCGAACTGGGCTTCATCCTGGCCCCGGACTTGGCCGTGATCCAGAACATCGGCCCGGCCCACCTGGAAGGACTCGGCAGCCTGGAGGGCGTGGCACGGGCCAAGGCCTCCCTGCTCAGGCACCTGAAGCCCGAGGGTGCGGCCCTGGTGAACCGCGACTATCCCCTGCTCTGGAACGAGGCCCTGGCCCTGCGCCCCGACGCCGTGGCCTTCTCGGCCACGGATGCCTCGGCCGCGCATTTCTGCGCCTTTCTCGGCCCGGAGCCCGACGCCACCGGCCGTTTCCGGCTGAAGACCCCGGGCCTGGACCGCGAACTGGTCCTGCCCTTCTGCGGCGCGCACTTCGCGGAGAACGTCGCGGCCACGGCCGCCGTCGCCCACCACCTGGGCCTGCCGCCCGAGGCCGTGGTCGAAGGGCTCTCCGGCTTCACCCGCCCGGACCAGCGCTTCTGCTGCCTGCCCGGCGCGGCCTGGACGCTCATCGACGACACCTACAACGCCAACCCGCTGTCCATGACGCGGGCCATCGAGACGGCCCGGAGCATGGCCGGGGACCGGCCCCTGGTCCTGGTCCTCGGCGCCATGGGCGAACTGGGTCCGGAAGCCGCCGAGGCCCACGAGGAGCTGGGACGCTTCCTGCGCGGCGTCGCGCCGGCGCGGGTCTTCTTCCAGGGCGGTTTCGCCCGCGACGTGGCCCGGGGCTTCGGCTCCAACGGCTCGGCCCCGCTCACGGCCGTGGACGATCCCGACCAGATGCTCAACGCCTGGCGGCAGATGGGTCTGCCCGGCGGCGTGGCCCTGGTCAAGGGCTCCCGCTCCGCGCGCATGGAGCAGTATGTGGCCGCCCTGGCCCGCGAACTGGGATGCTCGGTCCCGGGAGGCAAGACGGCATGATCTACCATCTGCTCTATCCCCTGGCGACCCAGATCGGGGCCTTCAACGTCTTCCGGTACATCACCTTCCGCTCGATCTACGCCCTGCTCACGGCCCTGGTCCTGACCATCGTGCTCGGCCCGGCCATGATCCGCTGGCTGACCAAGCTCAAGTGCGGGCAGTACATCCGCGAGGACGGCCCGCAGCACCAGTGCAAGCAGGGCACCCCGACCATGGGCGGTCTGCTGGTGGGCCTGGCCGTGGTGGGCAGCACGCTGCTCTGGGCCGACCTGCGCAACCACTACATTTGGCTGGCCCTTTTCGTCTTCACCGGCTTCGGGGCCGTGGGCTTCGCCGACGACTACATCAAGGTGGTCAAGAAGCGGAACAAGGGCCTCTCGGCCCGGGCCAAGTTCCTGGGGCAGCTCCTGGTGGCCGGCGTGGCCGTGACGGCGCTCATCTTCGAACCGGTCTACTCCACCAAGCTCTCGGTGCCCTTCTTCAAATACTTCGTGCCGGACCTGGGCTGGTTCTACCTGCCCTTCGCCCTGGTGGTGCTCATCGGCGGGTCCAACGGCGTGAACCTCACCGACGGGCTGGACGGCCTGGCCACCGGGCCCATTGTCGTGGCCTCGGCCACCTTCGCCATCTTCGTCTACGTGGCGGGTCACGCGGGCATCGCGGACTACCTGAACATCGCCCATCTCCCCGGCGTGGGCGAGGTCACGATCATCTGCGGCGCGCTGGTGGGCGCGGGGCTGGGCTTCCTCTGGTACAACGCCTATCCGGCCCAGGTTTTCATGGGCGACGTGGGCAGCCTGTCCATGGGCGGCCTGCTCGGCTTCATCTCCGTGCTCTGCAAGCAGGAACTGCTGCTCGTCCTGGTGGGCGGCGTGTTCGTCTTCGAAACCCTCTCGGTGATCCTCCAGGTCGGCTACTTCAAGGTCACGGGCGGCAAGCGGATCTTCCGCATGGCTCCCCTGCACCACCATTTCGAGATGAAGGGCATTCCGGAATCCAAGATCATCATCCGGTTCTGGATCTTCTCCATTCTCATGTCCCTCATGGCCCTGAGCACGCTCAAGCTGAGGTAGGACGACGTGACGACATCGGTGCGAAACGCGACGGATCGGGTCCGCGACAAGCAGGTCGTGGTCGTGGGCGCGGGCAAGTCCGGCCTGGCCGCCGCGCGTCTGCTCCTGGAAAACGGGGCGCGCGTGGCCCTGGCCGACGCCAAGCCGGAGATTTCCGCCGAGGTTCTGGGCGATCTGGCCGGACGCCTGGACCTCCGCCTGGGCGCGCACACGCCGGAACAGTTCCGCGACGCCGACCTGGTGGTCCTCTCCCCCGGCGTCCCGGCCAAGAAGATCGCCGCCGCCCTGGCCCCCGTGGCCCCGGAAAACGTGGTGGCCGAGCTGGAGTTCGCCTCCTGGTTCCTGGAGGCCCCCATCCTGGCCGTCACCGGCACCAACGGCAAGACGACGACCACAACGCTCGTCTCGCGCATCCTCGAGGACGCGGGCAAGACCGTGTTCACCGGCGGCAACATCGGCACGCCCCTGTGCGAATTCATCCTCCAGGGCGGCCGCGCCGACGTGGTGGTCCTGGAGGTCTCCAGCTTCCAGCTCCAGAACTGCCGGACCTTCAAGCCCAGCGTGGCCGTGCTCCTGAACTTCGCGCCCAACCACCTGGACTACCACCTGGACATGGAGGAATACCTCTCGGCCAAGCTGAACCTCTTCGCCCGCATGGACGGGAACGGCACGGCCATCCTGCCCGAGGAGATGCGCGACGAACTGTCGAAACGCGACTTCACCCGCGCCCGCATGGTCTGGTTCGCGCCCACGGACCGCTTCCCGGCCCCGCACCTGCACGGCGCGCACAACCGGGCCAACGTGGAGGCCGCCTGGCAGGCCGCGAAACTCTTCGGCGTGGGCGAGGAAAGCGCCCGGGCCACCGTGGCCGCCTTCCTGCCTCTGTCGCACCGGCTCCAGACCGTGACCGAGAAGAACGGCGTGCTCTTCGTGGACGACTCCAAGTCCACCACCCTGGACTCCACGGCCGCGGCGGTGAAGAGCTTCGAACGGCCCGTGCGCCTGCTCCTGGGCGGGGTCTTCAAGGGCGGCGACGTGGCGAGCCTGCTCCCGGCGCTCGACGGCCGGGTGGTGGAGATCGGCCTGTTCGGCGCGGCCCGCGAAATCTTCGAGCCTGTCCTGGGCGGCCGTTTCCCGCTCTTCTGGGAGCTGGACCTGGACAAGGCCGTGCGCCGTCTGGCCGCGAACAGCCGTTCCGGGGACGTGATCCTGCTCTCCCCGGCCACGGCCAGCTTCGACGCGTACACGAGCTACGGGGCCCGGGGCGACCACTTCCAGCGCATCGTGAGGGAACTGCCATGATGAACGAGGCCGGACGCGTTCCCGAAACCGCCAAGCACCCGGACTGGTGGCTCCTGGTGGCCGCCCTGCTTCTGGCGGGATTCGGGATCATCATGGTTCTCTCGGCCAGCGGGATCATGGCCGAGCGCTACTATGGGGACAAGTACATCTTCTTCAAGAAGCAGGCCGTGTACGCGGCCCTGGGCCTGGTGGCCATGTTCTCGATCTACCGTCTGCCGCGCAAGTTCTTCTACAACACGACCTATCTCTGGGTTCTGGGCGTGATCCTGCTCCTGGGCCTCTGCGCCCTCACGCCCCTGGGCGTGTCCGCGGGCGGCGCCAAGCGCTGGCTCCGCCTTGGTCCCGTCTCCATCCAGCCCCTGGAGTTCGCCAAACCGGCCCTGGTCCTCTACCTAGCCTATTTCTTCTCGCGCAAGCAGGAGTTGGTGAAGACCTTCAGCGTGGGCTTCCTGCCGCCCTTCTTCGCCACCGGGGTGCTCTGCCTGCTTCTGCTCCTCCAGCCGGACTTCGGCGGCGCGGTCTTCTTGGCCATGCTCCTCTTCTTCATGTGCTTCGTGGGCGGCACCCGATTCATCTACCTGCTGCTCTCGTTCCTCTTCGCGGGTGGGGCCGGCTGGCTGCTGATCAGCTCCTCGCCCTACCGCTTCAAACGCTGGACCGCCTTCCTGGACCCCTTCAAGAGCGCCCAGGCCGAGGGATACCAGCTCGTGCAATCCTTCTACGCCTTCGGCTCCGGCAAGCTCTTCGGCGCGGGCCTCGGCGCGGGCCGCCAAAAGCTCTTCTACCTGCCCGAGGCGCACAACGACTTCATCATGGCCGTGGCTGGAGAGGAACTGGGCTTCATCGGCCTCTCGGCCGTGCTGTTGGTGGTGGCGATCCTGCTCTGGCGGGCCTTCTCCATCGCCTACCGCCAGGAAGACCTGCAGGACCGCTTCACGGCCTTCGGCATGGCCTCCATTCTGGCCCTGGGCAGCGTGCTCAACCTGGCCGTGGTCCTCGGCACGGTGCCGCCCAAGGGCGTGCCCATGCCCTTCGTCAGCTACGGCGGCAGCAGCCTGATCGTCTGCTTCGTCTGCGTCGGATTCCTGTTGAACCTTTCGCGGAGCGCGGTGCGGTGGAGAAAATCGTGATCACCACCGGCGGCACCGGTGGCCACATCTTCCCGGCGCTGGCCGTGGCCGGGGAAATCCTGAAGCGACACCCCCGCTGCGGGGTGCTCTTCCTCGGCGGCCCCGGGCCCGAAGGCGAATTGGCCCGCAAGGCCGGTCTGGAGTTCCGCGAACTTCCGGCCAAGGGCATCGTGGGCCGGGGGCTCAAGGGCCTCTTCGCCTCCACCTGGCTCGTCGGCGGCCTGTGCAAGGCCCTGGCAGCCCTGCGCTCCTTCCGGCCCCAGGCCGTGATCGGCTTCGGCGGCTACGCCGGGTTCTGCCCGGTGTTGGCGGCCCGCATCCTGGGCATCCCCACGGCCGTCCACGAGCAGAACTCCGTGCCCGGCGTGACGAACCGCATCCTCGGAAAGGTGGCCCGGCGGATTTTCCTCTCCTTCCCGGACCGCGCCGGGGCCTTCCCGGCGGCCAAGACCCGGCTCACCGGCAACCCCGTGCGGCCGGAGATCGCCGCCGTGGGCGCGGCCGCCCCCCGGGCTCAGGGGCGCAACCTGCTCGTGCTCGGCGGCAGCCAGGGCGCGCGGGCCGTGAACGACGCCGTGATCGCGGCCCTGCCGCTGCTGCGCGAAGCCCGGGTGGAGATCGTGCACCAGGCCGGCCCCGCCGACGCCGAACGCGTGCGCCGGGCCTACGAGGAAGCCGGGCTGGACGGCTTGGCCGTGCGCGGCTTCATCGAGGACATGGCCGGGGAATACGCCCGGGCCGATCTCCTGCTCTGCCGCTCCGGGGCCACCACGGTCTTCGAGGCCGCCGCGGCAGGAAAACCCGCCGTGCTGGTGCCCTTCCCCCACGCCACCCACGACCACCAGACGGTCAACGCCCGGGCCCTGGCCGAGGCGGGCGGCGCGGTGGTCCTGGCCCAGTCCGGGCTCACGGCGCGCGTGCTGGCCGACACGGTGACGGAACTTCTGGACGATTCCTCCCGGCTGGCCGGAATGGCCCGCGCCGCGCGCTCCTTCGCCCGGCCGGACGCGGCCTCGGCCATCGTGGACGGGATCGGGGAACTGCCGCTTCGGGCGGCCTGAGAAGAGGACGAGAGAATGACCGCAGCCCAAGGCCCCATCGTTTCGTCGCACACGGCCCAGTCCGTGCACATCATGCGCAGCCGCGTGAACACCATCCACATGGTGGGCATCGGCGGCGCGGGCATGAGCGGCATCGCCGAGGTGCTTCTCAACCTCGGCTTCGCGGTCACGGGTTCGGACCTCTCGGCCGGGGCCGCCGTGCGCCGCCTCAAGACCCTGGGGGCCACGGTCTTCATCGGCCACGGCGCGGAGAACGTCACCGAGGCCGACGTGCTGGTGAAGTCCACGGCCATCGCCGAGAACAACCCCGAGTTGGCCCGGGCCCGCGAACTGGGCATCCCGATCATCCCCCGGGCCGAGATGCTGGCCGAGCTGATGCGCCTGAAGACCGGCATCGCGGTGGCCGGAACCCACGGCAAGACCACCACGACCTCGCTCCTGGCGACCATCTTCACCGAGGCCGAACTGGACCCCACGGTGATCATCGGCGGCCGCCTGAACACCTACGGATCCAACGCCCGCCTGGGCGAGGGCGAATACCTCATCGCCGAGGCCGACGAGTCCGACGGCTCGTTCCTCTGCCTCTCCCCGATCATCACTGTGGTCACCAACGTGGACAAGGACCACATGGACCACTACCCCGATCTGGCGGCCATCGACCAGGCCTTCACCCAGTTCATGAACCACATCCCGTTCTACGGCATGAACGTGGTCTGCGGCGACGACCCCGGCGTGCAGCGCCTCCTGCCCGCCATCAAGCGCCCGGTGTTGACCTACGGCCTGGGCAAAAGGAACCGCCTGCGCGGCGAGATCATGGCCTCGCATCTGCGCAGCGTGTTCAAGGTCGGCCTGGACGGCGAACCCTGGGGCGAGGTGACCCTCTCCCATCCCGGCCACCACAACGTGCTCAACGCCCTGGCCGCCATCGGCGTGGCCATCGAGGCCGGACTGCCCAAGGAGGCCATCCTCCAGGGCCTGGCCAACTTCGGCGGCGTGGGCCGCCGCTTCGAGAAGAAGGGCGAACGCAAGGGCGTGCTCGTGGTGGACGACTACGGCCACCATCCGGCCGAGATCAAGGCCACCCTGGACACGGCCAAGGCCTGTTTCCCGGAACGCCGCCTGGTGGTGGCCTTCCAGCCGCACCGCTTCACCCGCACCCAGGCCCTGTTCGGGGACTTCTGCAAGGTCTTCGACGGCGTGGACCAGCTCCTGCTGACCGAGATCTACCCGGCCTCCGAGGCCCCGATTCCCGGAGTCAACGGTTTGTCCCTGGCCCAGGGCATCCGACAGGTGAGCAAGACGGCGGTGCGCTTCTTCCCGGATTTCGCGGCCATGGAGCGGGCCCTGCCGGAATGCCTCAAGCCCGGCGACCTGTTCCTGACCCTGGGCGCGGGCAGCATCTGGCAGATCGGCGAGAACTGGCTCAACGCCGCAGAGGACGCGGAGTAGGATCATGGCCCTGAGCGTGCGCGAAAAACCGCTCCTGCGGGAGCTGACCACCCTGGGACTGGGCGGAACCGCCCTGGCCGAGGCCGTGGTGCGCGCCGAGTCCGATCTGGACGAACTCTCGGGGTTCTTCGCCCGTTCCGGCGGCCGTCCCTTCGTGCTCGGCGGCGGAAGCAACATCCTGGCCCTGGACGAGGATTCGGACCTGGTGCTGGTGAGCGTCCGCAACGCCGACCTGCCCGAGGCCCCGGCCGGGAACGGCGCGACGCTGGTCCGCGCGGGCGCGGGCCTGCCCCTGCCCCGGCTGCTCAAGTTCTGCGAGGAGACCGGGCTCTCCGGCCTGGAGCCCCTGGCGGGCATTCCCGGCCGCGTGGGCGGGGCCGTGGCCATGAACGCCGGATCCTACGGCGCGGAGATGAAGGACCTGCTCGCCCGGGTGCGTCTCTGGACCCCGGATCGCGGGCTGTTCTGGGTCGAGGCCCGGGACTGCGTCTTCGGCTACCGGCATTTCGAGGTCCCGTCCGGGATCGGCCGCCACCTCGTATGGGAGGCCGAGTTCCGCCTGGCCTGCGCCGACCCGTCCGCCGTGCGGGCCAAGGCCCGGGAGATTCACGAGCGCAAGAAGGCCACCCAGCCCGTGAACGCGCGCAGCGCGGGCTGCGTGTTCAAGAACCCGCCCGGCAAGAGCGCCGGGATGCTTTTGGACCAGGCCGGATTCAAGGGCCGCCGCGTCGGGAACATGGCCTTTTCGGAACTGCACGCCAATTTCCTGGTCAACCTGGGCGGAGGCCGGAGCGCCGAGGCCCTGGAGCTTCTGGACACGGCCCGGGCCACCGTGCTCGACCGGTTCGGGGAACGCCTGGAAACGGAGGTCATCATCCTGTCATGAGCACGCTGGCCATGCGGCAAGGCCGCCTCAAAATCGGCGCCAAGCGCGGCAACCGCTTCAAGAAGGCGTCCCGTCCGGCGGGCTCGCCCTCGCGACTGTCCTCCGGGGTGTCCCTGTTCGCCGGGCTCTGCCGGGGCGCGCTCTGCCTGACGCTCCTCCTGGGCGTCCTCGGCGCCCTCGGCGTGGGGCTGCTCTACGGCTACCGCTACGTGACCATCCATCCCTATTTCTCCCTGCGCGAAATCCAGGTCACGGGCAACGAACGCCTGAACTACGGCGAGGTGCTCACTCTGGGCGACCTGGCCCTGGGCCAGAACTGCCTGGACGTGAACGTGGCCGAGGTGGAGCGGGCCCTCTCCCAGAATCCATGGGTGGCCCAGGCCTCGGTGCGCCGCGAACTGCCCAACCGGCTGTTCATCCAGGTCAAGGAGCGCGTGCCCGTGTTCTGGGTCCAGCGCGAAGGCAAGCTGCTCTACGCCGACGCCTCGGGCGCGGTCATCGCGCCGGTGGAGCCGGGCCGATTCCACTCCCTGCCCCTCTTGGAGGTGGACAAGGAGAGCGCCGGAGACTCCCGGGCCCTGGCCACCATCGTGGGCATGATGCAGAGCCGCGACCTGCCCTTCGGTCTGGGACAGATCGCCTGGGTCCATCTGACCTCCTCGGGCGACGCGGAATTCCAGCTGGATACCGAGGGCTTCACCCTGCGTTTCCCCATGCGCGACTGGCGCTCGGAGCTGTCGCGCATCGCGGCGGTCTGGCAGGATCTGCGCCGCCGGGGAGAGCTTCCCGGGGTCGCCTCCATCGCCGCTGTGGAGGGCATGGTCTGCGTGAAGAAAAAGACGCCGCAACACTCTTCGTGAGCGCGCGGCATGACGGACGATAACGATACGGACGACGGACGGGCCGCGGCCCGAGAGAGCGAAACAAGGAGAGGAGAGGCATGGCCAAGAGCGACATCGTAGTGGGCCTGGACATCGGGACCACCAAGATCGCGGCTGTCGTCGGCGAGGTCACGCCCGACGGCGTGGACATCATCGGCATCGGCACGAGCCCGTCCACGGGATTGCGGCGCGGCGTGGTGGTGAACATCGAGCAGACCGTGCAATCCATCAAGAAGGCCCTGGAAGAGGCCGAGCTGATGGCCGGATGCGAAATCCGCTCGGTCTACGCGGGCATCGCCGGAAGCCACATCAAGGGCTTCAATTCCCACGGCGTCATAGCGGTCAAGGGCGGCGAGGTGACCCAGCGCGACGTGGACCGGGTCATCGAGGCGGCCAAGGCCGTGGCCATCCCCCTGGACCGCGAGGTGATCCACACCCTGCCCCAGGAATACATCGTGGACGACCAGCGGGGCATCGCCGACCCCCTGGGCATGGCCGGGGTGCGCCTGGAGGTCAAGGTGCACATCGTCACCGGGGCCGTGACCTCGGCCCAGAACATCGTCCGCTCCTGCCACCGCGCGGGCCTGGACGTCTCGAACATCGTGCTTGAGTCCCTGGCCTCCAGCAAGGCCGTGCTCACGGCCGAGGAGCGCGAGATCGGCGTGGCCCTGGTGGACATCGGCGGCGGCACCACCGATCTGGCCATCTTCTCCAAGGACTCCATCAAGCACACCTCGGTGTTGGCCCTGGGCGGCAACAACCTGACCAACGACATCGCCTTCGGCCTGCGCACGCCGATGATGAGCGCCGAGAAGATCAAGGTCGACCACGGCTGCGCCCTGGCGGACCTCTTGGCCGACGACGAGGTCATCGAGGTGCCCAGCGTGGGCGGCCGCGAGTCCCGGGGCATGTCCAAGAAGGTCCTGGCCGAGATCTGCGAGCCGCGCTGCGAGGAGATCCTGGCCCTGGTGGACCAGGACCTGATCAAGTCCGGCTACAAGAACCTCATCGGCGCCGGAGTGGTGCTCACCGGCGGCACCTCGCTCATCCACGGGATGCAGGATCTGGCCGAGCAGATCTTCGACCTGCCGGTGCGCATCGGCTACCCGTCCGGCATCGGCGGGCTCAAGGACGTGGTCAACAGCCCCAAGTTCGCCACGGCGGTGGGGCTCCTGCTTTACGGGGCCGAGGAGGAACGCGGCCACGAAAAGCCGTTCCGCATCCGCGACGAAAACGTCTTCAACCGCATTCTGGGCAAAATGAAGAAATGGTTCTCTGACATCGCGTAGAAACCGGGGATTTTGGGGATAACGAGGACAACCAGCAACGGTCACAGGGAGAGGAGGACATCATGCAATACTTCGAGATCGAGCACGACACGAGCGCCAAGATCAAAGTGGTGGGCTGCGGCGGCGGCGGCGGAAACGCCGTGAACAACATGATCCAGTCGGCCCTCAAGGGGGTCCAGTTCATCGTCGCCAACACCGACGGACAGGACATCAACAAGTCCCTGGCCGAGAACAAGCTCCAGATCGGCGAACGCCTGACCAAGGGCCTGGGCGCGGGCGCCAACCCGGACATCGGGCGCGAGGCGGCCATGGAGAGCATCGAGACCATCCGTGAGCAGGTCACCGGCGCCGACATGGTCTTCATCACCGCAGGCATGGGCGGCGGCACCGGCACCGGCGCGGCCCCCGTGGTGGCCCAGGCGGCCCGCGAGGCCGGAGCCCTGACCGTGGCCGTGGTCACCAAGCCTTTCTACTTCGAGGGCAAGCGCCGCCTGGAGCAGGCCGAGCGCGGCATCGCCGAACTTCGCAAGGTGGTGGACTCGATCATCACCATTCCCAACGACCGTCTCCTCCAGCTCGCGGCCAAGAAGGCCAGCTTCCAGGACATGCTCAAGAAGGCCGACGAGGTTCTCTACTACGGCGTCAAGGGCATCGCGGACCTGATCACCGTGCATGGCCTGATCAACCTGGACTTCGCCGACGTGAAGGCGGTCATGTCCAACTCCGGCCTGGCCCTCATGGGCACCGGCATCGCCTCGGGCGAAGGCCGCGCCAAGGAGGCCGCCATGAAGGCCATCACCAGCCCGCTGCTGGAGGACGTGTCCATCGAGGGCGCCAAGGGCGTGCTCATGAACATCTCCTGTTCGCCGGACATGACCATCGAGGAGGTCTCCGAGGCCGCCAACATCATCTACAAGGAAGCCGACGACAACGCGCAGATCTTCTTCGGCACGGTCTTCGACCCGGACGCCGGGGACGAGATGCGCATCACGGTCATCGCCACGGGCATCGACAACGTGCGCGCCGAGGCCGAGCGTCCGGCCCGTTCCGGCCTGACCCTGGTCAACCCCAAGGCCCAGAGCCAGGGCGTGGTGGCCCCGCCGACCCGCCGCATGCACAAGGTGGTCATGAGCGAAGACCGGAACATCCCGGCCTACCTGCGCGCCGGCATCAACAACGAGGCCCAGGCCGTGGAGCCCCAGCCCATGCGCCGCGCCGCCGTGGCCGGTCCCGGCGAGGAGGAGTTCATCTTCGAGGAAGACGAGCTGGACGTCCCGGCCTTCATCCGCAAGAAGGCCGACTAGCGCGTCCGGCGGGAACGGCATGGGCTCGACGCGCGGCCTCTACTTCGGGCGGACATCCCCGCCGCCCGTGGAACATGGCGGCCGCCTGCCCGTGGCCCTGGCCATTCCCGGCGACAAGGGGCCGGCGCTCTCCACCTTGGGCTGGCAGGCCGTGTACCGGCTGCTGGCCGCCGAGGCGGAACTCTCGGTGGAGCGGTTCTTCCTCGGCCGGGGGCACGACGTCCCCCTGTCGGAAGAAGGCAAGGCATCCCTGTCCTCGTTCCCGGTTCTGGCCTTGAGCGTCTCGTTCGAGGAGGACGTCCTCCGCCTCCTCCGAGCGCTCAAGGCCGCGGGAATCCCCAGGCTGCGAAGTGAGCGGCCCGATCCGCCCCTGCTGGTGGCGGGCGGGCCGCTCTGTTTTCTCAATCCCGCCCCCCTGGCCCCGTTCTGCGACCTGATCTGGGTGGGCGAGGCCGAGGCGGGCTTCGCGGACCTTCTCCGCGAACTCAAGGGGCACCTCTTCTCCGGCGGCGATCCCCAGGACTTTCTGGCCGCCGTGGCCGACCGGCCGGGCGTCTACGTCCCGGGCCGCACCCGCGCGGCCACGCCCAGGGTCGTGGCCGGGGACGGCGGCCCGCTCCTGGCCGAGCCCGCCTTCTCTTGCTTCACCGGACCCGAGGCCGTCTTCAAGGACGCCCTGCTCCTGGAAGTCAACCGGGGCTGTCCCTACGGCTGCCGCTTCTGCGCCGCCGGATACATCTACCGCCCGCCGCGCCACGCGGCCCTGGCCGACCTCCAGGCCATCGTGGAGGACATCCGGCCGCCCAAGGTCGGACTGGTGGGCACGGCCCTCACGGACTGGCCGGACCTGCTGCCCTTCCTGCGCTGGCTCGACGAACGCAAGGTGAAGTTCTCCCTCTCCTCCCTGCGCGCCGACGGGCTCACCGAGGAACTGCTGACCTTTCTGCGCGCCTGCGGGGTGCGCACCGTGACCCTGGCCCTGGAGGCCCCCAGCCGCCGCCTGCGGCTGGCCGCCAGCAAGAAGCTGGAGGAGGCCGACTTCCTGCGCGCCGTGGAACTCTGCGCCCGCCACGGGGTCAACCACCTGCGGGTCTACTGCATCATCGGCTGGCCCGACGAGAACGAGGCCGACTACGAGGAGTTTTCCGGCTTCCTGGGCGAGATCGCGACCGCCCGGGAGCGCGGACAGGTGCGCAAGAAGGAGTTCCTGCGCCTGACCCTGGGCGTGAGCTGCCTGGTGCCCAAACCCTGGACACCGTTCCAGTGGGCGCCCATGGCCTCCGAGGAATACCTGGACGACGCCCTGCGCCGGATCAAGGCCATGCTCAAGCCCTACAAGGGTTTCAGCCTGTCCGGCGACGACGCCTTCCTGGCCCGGGTCCAGGGCCTCATCTCGCGGGGCGGCGAGGACGTGGCCGAACTTCTGCTTCTGGCCGCCGACCACGGCGGCTGGAAAAAAGGCCTGGCCCTCTGGGGCGGCGACATGTCCGCCGTGCTGGACCACGAGCGCGGCAAGGACGAGGCCTTTCCCTGGGAGGTCGTGGACCTGGGCGTCCGCCGCGAACACCTCCGGCGCGAGTGGGAGCGGAGCAAACAGGCCAAGCCCTCCCCGGGATGCCCACCGGCGGGCTGCGAGGCCTGCGGCGTCTGCGGCCTGGGCCGCCGCCGAAACGGAACCTAGCGCCACGCCTGCACTCTCTTGCACAATCCGCGAAAATTGTGCATCATATTGCACAAATAGGCGCTTCAATTTGAGCGCAACACATCGGTATACAATGGGAATCATCCTTGGCACGGTCCCTGCTATTCCTCTTCATTCTTTCCCGCACCGTGCACATGGAGGTATGCGCATGAGCAAACGTTCGGTAATGGCGATCGCGGCCCTGGCCGCCCTGCTGGCCCTCTCGGCCGTGGCCTTCGCGGGCCAGGGACGCGGACCGGGAGGCGGCATGGGCTCGCTCTACGCCGGGCTGACCCCGGAGAAACAGGCCGCCGTGGACAAGATCTTCGAGAAGCATCAGAAGAAGATCTTCGAGCTGCGGGAGCAGTATTGGGCCAAGGACACCGAGCTGGACGCCTTGACCGCCTCGGGCAAGGCCGAGAAGGCCGACATCCAGTCCCTGGTGGCCGACATGTCCAAGATCCGGCTTCAACTGGACCAGGAGCGTCAGGCCTTGGCCGCCGAACTGTCCAAGGAAACCGGCGTGAAGTTCGGTCCCGGCGGCGGTTTCGGCCCCGGCATGGGCTTCGGTCCTGGCGGCTGCCCCGGCTACGGCGGCTGCGCCGGGTCCGGCGGCTGCCCCGCATACTAGAAGGTTTCTTCGTCAATCACCGGGAACGCGCGGGGCGGTTCGGGATGGCCCCGGGCCGCCCCTGTCCGCGTCCCGAGGGGATCGACGGAACCGGTCCCGGCCGCGCACGCTCGGGCCGCCGGAACCCGGAACAGGCATGGAAATCCGTCAGTCGAACAAGGAACAGGGGCCCATCGTGGCCGCGGTCCTGGCCCTCATCCTCCTGGGCCTGGGCAGTCTTTTCCTGACCTGGCAGAGCATCGAACGCCAGCGTCGGATCGTGGACGAGCACATGGTCCTTTCCGGCCGGGCCATTCTCTCCGGCGTCGAGGCCAACCTCTCCCGGGCCATGCGCGGCCTGCGCCAGAGCCCGAACATGGCCGGCGCGGCCCGCTCCCTGATCAAGGAACTGCTCCAGGAACTCGCCACTTCCGACGACATCGCCTTCGCCGGGATCTACGGCCCGGACGGCGGACTGCTCATCTCTTCCGGCAAGGACTCCGAAGAGTCCAAGCCGGGCCTGCCCGCCGAAGCCCTGGAATCCCTGGAGCGCGACGGTTTCTGGTTCGGACTGGCGCTCATCGGGAACAAGCGTGTCCTGCTCTCCGGGCTCCAGGCCCGGCCCGGACTCTCCATGTTCTGCAATTTCGCCGGACGCCCGCACGAGTCCGAAGAGGAGCCCGGCCTTGGCCGCGGCCGCGGCGGCATGGGCTTCGGCCGCCACCAGGGCGGCGAGGCTCCGCCGGTCTACCTCGTGGTGGGTCTGAACGCCGAGCGCCACCTGACCCAGTTCAACCAGTACCGCCGCGCGGCCCTGATCCAGACCGGCTATGTGCTCCTGGCCGCCATAGTGCTCTGGTCCCTGGCCTTCGCCTACCTCCGCCGCCGCGAACAGGCGCAGAAGCTCGTGCGCCTGGAACAGTTCCAGTCCAAGCTCCTGGACCACATGCCCGACGGTCTGGTGACCCTGGGCAGCAACGGCGAAATCCTGGCCGCCAACGGCTCGGCCGTTCGCCTGCTGTGCAGCGAGGACTGCAAGGACGCGGCCTGCCTGGCCGGACGCAACTGGTCCGAGTTCCCCTTCCCCGCCGGACAGGGTCGCCCGGAATGGCGGCAGCACGAATACCGGGGTCAGCTCCTGGAAGTTCTGGCCCTGCCCTACCGCAACGCCGAGGAGGAGAAGGGCGCGCCGGACAGCCTCGTGCTCATCCGCGACCGCACCGAAATCCGGGCCCTGGAGGAAGACCTCAACGAGGCCCGCCGTCTGGCCGCCATCGGCTCCCTGGCCGCGGGCGTGGCCCACGAGGTGCGCAACCCCCTGAGCTCCCTGCGCGGCTTCGCCCAGCTCTTCGCCGACAAGCTCAAGGGCCAGAAGCCCCTGGACTCCTACGCCGCCACCATGGTCCAGGAGGCCGACCGCCTGAACCGCGTGGTCACGGACCTGCTTTTCCTGGCCCGCCCCCGGGAGCTGGCTCCCGCCGAAATCGACTTGGCCCAGGCCGGAGCCACGCTCTTCGACCTGCTCAAGCTCGACCTGGAGCACAAACACGTGGCCGCGACCCTGGACCTGGAAGCCCCGACGGTCCACGCCGACCCCGACGGACTCCGGCAGGTGCTCCTGAACCTGGCGGTGAACAGCCTGGAGGCCCTCGGCGAGGAAGGCGGACGCATCGAGATATCCTCGCGCCGCAACGGCTCGGGCGTCTGGATCACTGTCACGGACAACGGCCCGGGCATGCCCGAGGAGGTCCGCCGCCAGGCCCTGGAGCCCTTCTTCACCGCCAAGACCCAGGGCACGGGCCTCGGACTGGCCATCGTCCAGACCATCATGCGCGGGCACAAGGGCAAGGTGCTCATCGAGTCCGAGCCCGGCCGGGGCGCCAGCGTGAAGCTCTTCTTCCCCGATCCGGCGCCCGCCGCCGAAACCACGGAGACCCTATGAACGACGACATCCGCACCGTGCTCGTGGTGGACGACGAGGCCGGGCATCGGCTCATGGTCCGCGCCGTCCTGGAGGACGCGGGCTGGAACGTGCTCGAGGCCGGTTCCGGCGAGGCCGCCCTCCAGGTTCTGTCCCGCCAGCCCGGGGGCCTGCCCCACGTGGCCCTGGTGGACATGCGCATGCCCGGCATGGACGGCCTGACGCTCCTGCGCGAACTGCACGCCCGGCGGCCCGGCCTGCCCGTGGTCCTGCTCACCGCCTTCGGCTCGGTGGGCACGGCCGTGGAGGCCATGAAACACGGGGCCTTCGACTATCTGACCAAGCCCGCCGACAACGAGGAACTCAAGGCCGTCCTGGACAAGAGCTACGAGTACCGCCGCCTGCTGGACGAGAACGACCGCCTGCGCCGCCGCGCCGGGGGCGAGGGCCCCGTGCTCGTGGGCGCGAGCGCGGGCATGAATCATGTGCGCGAACTCATCGACCAGGCCGGCCCCAGCGAGGCCTCGGTGCTCATTCTGGGCGAGTCCGGCACGGGCAAGGAGCTGGTGGCCGAGGGCCTGCACCGGGCCAGTTCCCGGGCCGCCCGGCCGCTCATCAAGGTCAACTGCGCGGCCCTGCCGGAAAACCTGCTGGAAAGCGAACTCTTCGGCTACGTCAAGGGCGCCTTCACCGGCGCGGTCAAGGACAAACCCGGCCGCTTCCAACTGGCCGCCGGGGGCACGCTCTTCCTGGACGAGATCGGGGAGATGCCCGCCGCGCTCCAGGCCAAGCTTCTGCGCGCCCTGCAGGAGAAGGTCGTGGAGCCCCTGGGCGGGGTCAAGGCCGTGGAGACCGACGTGCGCGTGGTGGCAGCCACCAACCGAGATCTGGCCGCCGAGATCAAGGCCGGACGCTTCCGCGAAGATCTCTATTACCGCCTGGCCGTGCTGGAGATCGACATCCCGCCCCTGCGCGACCGGGTGGAGGATCTGCCGCTGCTGGTCAGCCACCTCATGGGCAAGCTCGGCAAGAAGAACAACAAGGAAATCCGCAGCGTGACCCCGGCCTTCCTGGACGCCCTCTCGCACTACCACTGGCCCGGCAACGTGCGCGAGCTGGAGAACGTGCTCGAACGCGCTCTGATCCTCTCGCGTTCGGACGTGCTGGGGCCCGAACTCCTGCCGCCGCAAATCCTCGGACCCCAGCCCGAACAGGCCGCGAGCCCGGCGGCCCCGGCCGCGCCCGCCTCCCTGGAGGACGCCGAGCGCGAGGCCCTGGTGCGGGCCCTGGGGGCCCACGGCGGACACCGCGAAAAGACCGCCGACGCCCTGGGCATCTCGCGGCGGACCCTGCAATACAAGCTCAAGCGCTTCGGGCTCACGCGGCGCTGAGCGCGTTTGACAAGAACGCCCGGGACCGCTACTTCAAAGCCCCCCACAACCGACCCGGAGGTACGTCATGCGCGAACAAGTGCTGGCAGCCATCGCCAAAATCCGCCCCGTGCTCCAGAACGACGGCGGCGACATCGAACTGGTCGAGATCACCCCCGAGGGAGTGGTCAAGGTTCGCCTGCAGGGCGCCTGCAAGGGCTGTCCCATGTCCCGCATGACCCTCAAGCACGGCGTCGAGCGGGTCATCCTCAAGGAGGTCCCGGCCGTGAAATCCGTCGAGGCCGTGGACTAGGAGCCGCAATGAGCCAGATCGTCACCCGTTTCGCCCCCAGCCCCACGGGCTACCTGCACATCGGCGGGGCGCGCACCGCCCTGTTCTCCTGGCTGCTGGCCCGCCACTCCGGCGGACGTTTCCTGCTGCGCATCGAGGACACCGACCTCGAACGCTCCACGCCCGAAGCCACCCAGGCCATTCTCGATTCCATGCGGTGGCTCGATCTGCACTCCGACGGCGAGATCGTCTACCAGCAGGCCAGGGCCGCGCGCCACAACGAGGTCATCGACCAGCTCGTGGCCCTGGGCCAAGCCTACTGGTGCGACTGCGCCAAGGAGCGGGTGGAGGCCATGCGCGAGAAGGCCCGCGCCGAGGGCCGCAAGCCCAAGTACGACGGTTCCTGCCGCGAGCGGGGCCTGGGCCCGGGCGAGGGCCGCGTGGTGCGCATGAAGACCCCGCTGGACGGCTCCGTGGCCTACAAGGACATGGTCAAGGGCCCCATCGCCGTGGCCTGCGAGGAGCTGGACGACATGATCCTGCGCCGCTCCGACGGCTCGCCGACCTACAACCTGGCCGTGGTGGTGGACGACCACGACATGGGCGTGACCCACGTGCTGCGCGGCGACGACCACGTGAACAACACCCCGCGCCAGATCCTCATCTACCGCGCCCTGGGCTGGGACGTGCCCGAATTCGGCCACGTGCCCATGATCCTCGGCCCGGACAAGAAGAAGCTCTCCAAACGCCACGGCGCGCTCTCGGTCATGGAATACGAGAAGATGGGCTACCTGCCCGAAGCCGTGCTCAACTATCTGGCCCGCCTGGGCTGGTCCCACGGCGACCAGGAAATCTTCTCCCGCGGCGAGCTGGTGGCCTGCTTCAGCACCGAGAACCTGGGCAACTCCCCGGCGGTCTTCGACACCCAGAAGCTGGAGTGGCTCAACGCCCACTACATCAAGGAATCCGACCCGGCGAGGCTGGCCGTCCTGCTGCGCGACTTCCTGGGCCGCGACCTGGGCCCCGAGGCCCTGGCCGACACGCCCCAGATCCTGCTGGAGGCCGTGGTTCCGCTGCTCCAGCCCCGGGCCAAGACCCTGGTGGAGATGGCCGAGATGGCCCGCTTCTTCGTGGTCGACGCGGCGTTCATCGCCTTCGACGAGAAGGCCGTGCGCCAGCACCTCACCCCGGAGAACCGCACCCTGGTGGAGGAGTACGCCGACGCCCTCGAGCACCTGGAGGGCGGCTTCGACGAGGCCGCCATGGAGCCCATGACCGAGGCCTTCCTCTCCGCCCGCGACCTCAAGTTCAAGGCCGTGGCCCAGCCCCTGCGCGTGGCCCTCACCGGCCGCACCGTGAGCCCCGGCCTGTTCGAGACCATGCGCGTGCTCGGCCGGGAGCAGACCCTCAAGCGCCTGCGCCGGGTCACGGAACTCTAGGAAAAGCGTCCTTGCCTCGGGGCGGGTCCGGCGGTATCCTCAATCCGCTTGGCCCGACCCCGACGCGGAGGACGACCGTGCTCGAGTTTCTCGGCAAGAAGAAAACCTGCCGTCTCCTGGCCCAGACCGAGGGCCAGCACGTGGAGATGCACGCCCGCTTCCGGGCCTTTCTCACCCACAACTACGACGCCTTGTCCGCCCTGGCCGCCCTGGAACAGGTCTACCACTCCGGCAGCCCCTTCGGCATGGCCCAGGTGCGCAAGCTCTATGACGGGCTGGCCGCCTCGGTGCGCGACATGGCCGAGGCCCTGAACGTCCTGGCCCACGGCCGCTACGCCGCCCTGGCCGGGGCCCTGGAGCGCATCGACGCCGAGGCCCGGGCCGTCCTGGAAACCCGGGCCCTGCCGCCGGACTGCCCCCTGATTCTGCCCCTGGAGGCCGTCGGAGCCGCGCAGATTCCCTTCATCGGAGCCAAGGCGGGCAATCTGGCCCGCCTGGGCAACGAGCTGGGCGTGCCCGTGCCGCGCGGCTTCGCCGTCACGGCCCGGGCTTTCGAGCTGTTCCTGGACAGCGCCGGGCTCTCCGAAAAGATCGCCGGGCTGCTGGACGGCCTCGACCAGGAGGCCCCGCGGGCCCTGGAAACCACCTGCCGCGACATCCGCGCCCTGATCCTCGCCGCCGACCTGCCTCCGGAACTGGCCCGGGAGGTGAACGCGGCCTACGCCGCCCTGGAAGCCCGCACCCGGCCCGGGGTATTCGTGGCCGTGCGCAGCAGCGCCGTGGGCGAGGACACCGAGGCCTCCTTCGCGGGCCAGTACGCCACGGTCCTCGGCGTGGACCGGGCCGGGTTGGCCGCGGCCTACAAGACCGTGGCCGCCAGCAAATACACCCCGCACGCCCTGCTCTACCGCACCCGCCACGGCCTGGAGGACCGCGACGCGCCCATGTGCGTGGCGGTCATCGAGATGATCGACGCGGCCGCCGCCGGGGTGGCCTACACCCGCGACCCGGGCGCGCCCGGGGCCGAGACGTTCCGCGTGGCCGGGATCTGGGGCCTGGGCGAACCCCTGGTGGGCGGCGAGGTTTCGGCCGACACCTTCATCCTGGACCGCCGGGGCGGCGGAGTGCTGCGCGCCGAGATCGCGCGCAAGGAACGCCGTCTGGTCTGCGTCCCCGGGGGCGGCGCCCGCATGGAGGACGTGCCCGAGGAACTGCGGCGGGCCCCGGTGCTGGACTCGGACCGGCTGGCCGAACTCCTGGGCCACGGCCTGGCCCTGGAACATTTCTTCGGCGGCCCGCAGGATATGGAGTGGGCCGTCGGCCAGGACGGACGGCTGGTGCTCCTGCAATGCCGCCCCCTGGGCCTGGAGTCCGAGGAGCCCGAGGCCGGGGAGGTGGCCCGCGACCTGGAGCCGCTGCTCACGGGCGGACAGACCGCCTCGCGCGGGGCGGCCTCGGGCCGGGTCTTCCTGGCCGACGGCCGGGATCTCGCGGGCCTGCCGGAGAACGCCATCCTCGTGGTCCGCACCACCAATCCGGCTTACGCCGCCCTGGCCGGGCGCATCCGGGGGCTGGTGGCCGAGGTGGGCAGCGCGGCCAGCCACCTGGCCTCGGTGTTGCGTGAATTCGGGGTGCCCGCCCTGGTGGACGTCGCCGGAGCGACGGCATCGCTACCCGAGGAAGAGCTGGTGACGCTGGACGCCGACGGCCGACGAATCCTGCCCGGCGAGGTCTCCGAAGTGTTGGCCGCCCGGACCCGCCGCCGCGCTTTGGCCTTCGAGACTCCGGCCCACCGCCGCCTGCGCGCCCTGCTGGACCACATCTCGCCGCTGCATCTCACCGACCCGCACGCCCCGGAGTTCACCCCGGACGGCTGCCGGACCCTGCACGACGTGATCCGTTTCGCCCATGAGAAGATCATGAAGGTCGTCTTCGACCTCTCCGGCGCGGCCGCTGGAACCCAGGCCGCCAAGCTCACGGCGGCCGTGCCCCTGGACATCCGCGTGGTGGACCTGGGCGGGGGCCTGCGGCCCGGACTGAGCACCTGCGACACCGTGCGGCCCGAGGACATCGTCTCGCGCCCCATGCGCGCGGTCTGGCGCGGCTTCATGCACCCGGGCATCACCTGGTCCGGGGCCGTGAACTTGGACCTGCGCAACCTCTTCACCCTCTTCGCCTCCTCGGCCGCCGGACTGTCCGGGCCCGACGCCCCGGGCGGCGAGAGCTTCGCCGTGCTGGCCGCCGACTACCTCAACTTCAACGCCAAGTTCGGCTACCATTTCGCCAACGTGGACAGCATCTGCGGCGACGACCCGGCCCTCAACTACGTCACCGTGCAATTCGCGGGCGGCGCGGGCAACTATCTGGGCAAGTCCCTGCGGGTGAATTTCCTGGCGGGAGTGCTCACGCGCCTCGGTTTTACCGTGCATCTTTCCGGCGAACTGCTGGAGGCCTCGCTCCCAGGCCTTCCCGCCGAGGACATGGAGCGGGCCCTGGACCAGCTCGGACGGCTCCTGGCCTCCAGCCGCCTGTTGGATGTGGCCATCTCCCGCCAGGCCCAGGTGGAGCCCATGGTCGAGGCCTTCTTCAACGAGGACTACGACTTCCTGGACCGGGCCACGGCGGTCCGGCTGCCCGGTTTCCACGCCGTGCTCGGCCGCTGGAGCCGCGTCGAGGACGAGGGCCGGGTCTGGGTGGAGCAGGACGGTTCGGCCTGGATGCCGCGCCTGTCCGCCGGGTTGTCCGGCTTCCTGACGCGGCTGGTGGGCCCGCGCTACCAGGAGTTCCTGGACACCATCGGGGCCTACCACTACTTCCCGCTGGCCGTGGCCAAGGGTGCGGAGATGGCGGACGGCCGCCTCGAGGTTCTGGTCCGGCCCCTGTCCGGGGTGGTGGACCGCGCCGGAGGCATGGCCTTCGGCCTGCGCAACCTGGGGAACTACTTCGTCTTCAGGATCAACGCCGTGGAGAACAACGTGGTCTTCTCGGAGTTCGTGAACAGCCGCCGCCACATCCGGGCCATGCGCCACCTGCCGCTGGAGAGCGGCCGGACCTACGCCCTGGCCGTGGAGGTCGGAGACTCGCGCATGCGCGGTTTCGTGGATGGGAAGCCGGTGCTGGAATACGACGCGAGCCGCCGGGTGCGCGGCCACGTGGGGCTCTGGACCAAGGCCGACTCCGTGACCCGCTTCGCCGCCCTGGTCCAGGAGACGGCCTCGGACCGCAAGACGCTCTGCTAGGCGGGGTCGCCGGGCCAGCGGGCCGCCAGCACCCGGCGATGGAGCACCACGGGCTCGGACTCGATGCCGTAGGCCTCGTCGCCCGGGTAGAGCCGGGCCCGCTCGGGGTCGTCGCCCGCGAAGGCGCGGATGGCGTCCATGGACTCCCAATAGGTGACCAGGGTGATGACCAGCCCTTCCGGCGCGTCCCGCTCCAGGATCTGATGGCCCAGGAAACCCGGCAGGGACTCGGCGTCGCGGACACCGGTGCGGTCCAGATGAAGAAGAAACCCCTCGCGCCGGTCGCGGGGGCATCGGCAGCTCCATTCCCGGGCGATCACGGCCGGCCCCCTTGTCCGGCGTCGTCCAGGGCCTCCAAGGCCAGACGAACGGCCAGGGCCACGCACTCCAGGCAGGTTTCGCGCATGTTGCCGTCCTTGTAGCGCGCCTGCCCCTCGGGGGTGCGGAAGTCGCAACCGATGATCTCGTAGCAGTTGGTGGAGCCGTAGGCGGCCGTGAAGCCCTCGATGAGGTGCTGGGTCGGGGCGTAGGCCAGATCCAGGAGTTCCCGCTCGGGCCGGTCGCGGCCGACGAACAGGCTCAGGGCCAGGATGCCGCCGGTCACGGCCCCGCACGTCCCGCAGGTGCGCGCGAGGCCGGAACAAAAGGCCGTGGCCAGGCGTGGAATGAGAGGCGACTCCAGGCCCTTGGCCCGGGTCACGGCCAGGAGCACGCTTTCGGCGCAGAGCCAGCCTTCCTGCATGAGTTGGCGGGCGTTGCGTTCCACAGTCACGGGACACCTCCGTCTGGTTGCAAAAAAAAACCCCGGCCATCTGGCCGGGGCTCACGTACACTGGCTCGCGGCCGGAATTATTCGGTCTCGGCGGTGCGCTTGGCCGGCTTGACCACCGCGCCGGAACGGATGCAACGGGTGCAGGCGCTCACGGTCATGACCTGGCCGTTGGGGGCCTGATGGCGCACTTTCTGAAGGTTGGGCAGAAAGCGGCGCTTGCTTTTGTTGTTGGCGTGGCTCACATTGTTGCCGGACTGGGGAATCTTGCCGCAAATATCGCAAATCTGGGACATGGTGGCCTCCTCGCGCGCGTGGCGTCGTTCTTCGTCTTCAGGCCCCGGCCGGAGAGGGCTCCAGGCGGCGGGGAAGGGACTCTTTACCTCCTCTCCAGGCAAAACGCAAGGGCTTTTTTCTTGACAAGGACCACCGGCTCGGCTAGGGGGGTCGGTTGCGAGGGGTATATGTCCAAGATTTGGGTGGAACTGGCCGACATCCCGGCTGAAGGCCGGGTCTTTTCTTTTGAGGACCAGGGGTTCTGGCAGGAATCCCTGCGGACCTGCGTCCTCTCCGCGACCATCGCCGCGCCCCTGCGCGCGGAGGTCACGGTTCTGCCGGACGAGCGGGGCGCGCTCGTGCGCGGAACCCTGCGCGGCTCCGTCGTTCTGCCCTGTGACCGCTGCTCCGAGGATTGCGAACAGACCGTGGACGAGGAGTTCGAGGTTTACGAGGAACTGCCCGCCGAGGGCGGCGAGTCCGCCGAGGAGTCCCGCGTGGTCGAGGAGGACGGAGTCCAGCGCCTGAATCTGGGCGCGGTGCTCTGGGAGCAGTTCGTCCTGGCCCTGCCGCCCAAACCGCTCTGCCGCGAGGACTGCAAGGGCCTGTGCCCCCGCTGCGGCGGCAACCGCAACTTCCAGGAATGCGACTGCGCCGAGGGCGGCAACGACCCGCGCCTGTCGGTCTTCCGCAATCTGAAGATTTCCTAGCCCTCGGGTAATCATTGCCCCCGGGACCGAATCGCGATATTCTCAACCTTGAGGAGAAAATGCCATGGCTCAGCCGAAAAAGAAGACCTCTCAGTCCCGGCGCAACATGCGTCGCTCCCACGACCACGTGGCCGTTCCCAACGTCATCTACTGCGAGTGCGGCGAACCCACCCTGTCCCATCGCGCCTGTTCCGTGTGCGGCACCTACAAGGGCCGCAAGGTGACGCCCGACGGTGATGCTCAGTAAGACGCCACGCATCGCCGTCGACGCCATGGGCGGCGATTTCGGACCCCGCGTCAACGTTCCGGCCGCCGTGCGCGCGGCCGAGCAGGGCGCGTCGATCATCCTGGTCGGCGACGAGGCTCAGATCCGGGACGAACTCTCGCGCTGCAAGACCGAGGGTCTGGACATCCATGTCGTCCACGCCTCCCAGGTGGTGGGCATGGACGAAAAACCTTCCGAGGCCCTGCGCCGCAAGAAGGATTCCTCCATCCAGGTGGCCTGCCGTCTGGTCAAGGAAGGCCAGGCCGACGGCGTGGTCAGCGCGGGCAACTCCGGCGCGGTGGTGGCCTGCGGCATGTTCACCGTCGGCCGCATCGCGGGCATCGACCGGCCCGCCCTGGCCGGGATCATGCCCACGGAAAAGCGCCCCTGCATCCTCATCGATGTGGGCGCCAACGTGGACTCCAAGGCCTTCCACCTGGCCCAGTTCGCCATCATGGCGGACGTGCTGGCCCGCGACGTGCTGGGCGTGCCCAAGCCGCGGGTCGGGCTCCTGTCCATCGGCGAAGAGGAAGGCAAGGGCAATTCCGTGGTCAAGGAGGCCTTCGACCTCCTGCGCAAGTCCTCCATCAACTTCATCGGCAACGCCGAGGGCCGGGACATCTTCGCGGGCAACTACGACGTGGTGGTCTGCGACGGGTTCGTGGGCAACGTGGCCCTCAAGCTTTCCGAGGGTCTGGCCCGCAGCTTCGGCAACCTGCTCAAGGGCGAACTCAAGCGAGGGCTGCTGTCCAAGCTGGGCACGCTGCTCTCCCTGGGAGCCCTGACCCGCTTCGCCAAGCTCGTGGACTACGCCGAATACGGCGGGGCCCCGCTCCTGGGGCTCAAAGGCATCGTCATCGTCTGCCATGGCGCGAGCAACGTGAAGGCCATCACCAACGCCATCCGCATGGGCTCCACCTTCACCGCCAACCGGGCGCACCAACACATCGAGCGGGATCTCGAGGCCAACAGCGAGATCGCCCGCTTCGGCCGGCCGTCCGCCAAGGCGTCGTAACGCGAGCACGGTCCGGGCCGCCGGCCCCACAGGAGTCGCCATGACCAAGAGCTACATCCGTGGACTGGGCTTTCACGTCCCCGAACATATTCTGACCAACGCCGACTTCGAGCGCATGGTGGACACCTCCGACGAGTGGATCACCAGCCGCACCGGCATCAGGCAGCGCCACGTGGCCCAGGGCGAAACCTGCTCCGAGCTGGCCCAACACGCCTCCCTCCAGGCCCTGGAAAAGGCGGGCATGTCGGCCGAAGAGCTGTCGCACATCCTGGTGGCCACCTTCACCCCGGATGCCTACATCCCCTCGGCGGCCTGCACCCTGCAGCACCGTCTGGGCCTGTCCGGCCGCTACGCCGCCGACCTCTACGCCGCCTGCTCCGGCTACCTCTACGCCCTGGAGACGGCCCGCTCCCTGGTGGCCCTGCACCCCGAAGCCAACGTCCTGACGCTCGGCAGCGAGGTCATCTCCTCGCGCACGGACTACACCGACCGGGGCACCTGCGTGCTCTTCGGCGACGGCGCCGGCGCGGCCATCGTCTCCGGCGCCCCGGGCCATGACAGCGCCGAGATCCTGGACGTGATCCTCTCCTCGGACGGGGCCCTGGGGAACCTGCTGGCCGTGCGCGGCGGCGGTTCGGCCTTCCCCTACAAGCCGGGCGACACCATCCGGCGCGACTTCTTCGTCGAGATGCAGGGCCGGGAAGTCTTCCGCCACGCGGTGCGCTCCATGCTCTCGGTGAGCGCTGAGATTCTCGAACGCAACGGCCTGACCCCGGACGAGGTGGACGTCTTCATCCCGCACCAGGCCAACCTGCGCATCATTGAGGCCGTGGGCGACAAGGTCGGCGTGCCCCGCGAGCGCATCTTCATCAACGTGGACCGCTACGGCAACACCTCGGCGGCGGCCGTGGCCATCGCCCTGGCCGAGGCCCGGATCACCGGCTTCATCAAGAACGGCGACCTGGTCCTGCTGACCGCCTTCGGCGGCGGCTTCACCTGGGGCGCGGTGCTGTTGCGCTTCTAGCGCGCGTCCTCGCGGCGGTTTGCAGTCCGGGAATTTTTCGGATATTCGAACGCAGTCCGAGCGCACTGAACAAAGGATGAAAGCATGAGCGAACTTTCCCGCGTCGCCCTGGTCACGGGAGGCTCACGCGGCATCGGCCGCGCGGTCGCCGAACGTCTGGCCCGCGACGGCTTCGCCGTGTACCTCACCTATGTCTCCCGGCCCGAGGAGGCCGAAAAGACCGTGGCCGCCATCGCCGAATCCGGGGGCACGGCCAGGGCCTTCCGCGTGGACTCCGGCGACTCCGCCGCCGTGGCCGCCTTTTTCGCAGAGGAGATCAAGGACAAGGTCGAACTGGAAGTGCTCGTGAACAACGCGGGCATCACCCGGGACGGTCCGCTCATCCGCATGAAGGACGAGGACTACGACAAGGTTCTGGCCGTGAATCTGCGCGGCTGCTTCATCTTCCTGCGCGAGGCGGCCAAGATCATGATCCGTCGACGCGCGGGCCGGATCATCAACATGGCATCCGTGGCCGGGCAGATGGGCAACGCCTACCAGGCCAACTACTCCTCGGCCAAGGCCGGGCTCATCGGCCTGACCAAGTCCGCAGCCCTGGAACTGGCCCCCCGCAACGTCCTGGTCAACGCCGTGGCTCCCGGCTACGTGGACACGGAGATGACCGCCGTGCTGCGCGAGGACGTGATCCAGGAGATCATCAACGCCGTGCCTCTCAAGCGCTCCGCCACGCCCTGGGAAATCGCCTCCGCGGTCTCCTTCCTCGCCGGGCCGGACGCCACCTACATCACCGGACAGGTCCTCGCCGTCAACGGCGGCCTGTATATGTAATCTGGCGATAACACAGCATATTCACATCTGGAGGGAAATATGTCCATTGCCGAGAAAGTGAAGGGGATCATTGTCGACCAACTGGGCGTCTCCGCCGACGAAGTCAAGCCCGAAGCCTCCTTCGTGGAAGACCTGGGCGCCGACTCCCTGGACCTCACCGAGCTGATCATGGCCATCGAGGAAGAGTTCGACATCGAGATCGATGACGAGGACGCCCAGAAGATCGTCAAGGTCAAGGACGCCATCGACTACATCGAGAAGAACAAAAAGTAGAACGGCCGAGGCCGTCACCGCCGCCGCCAGGGATGGGCGTCTTATGCCCGGGCCGGGCGTAAGGCGCTCCTCCATTTCATTCCTTTTGGACGCGCGCCCGGCGAAAGCCCAAGCAACCCAGGATCATCCATGAAACGAGTCGTCGTCACCGGCCTGTCCGCCATCACGCCGCTGGGAACCGACCTGGCCTCCAGTTGGGAGGCCCTGCTGGCGGGCAAGTCCGGCATCGGTCCCCTGACCAAGTTCGACTGCGCGGCCTATGAGACCCGCATCGCCGGAGAGGTCAAGGGCTTCGAGCCCGAGCGCTACATCCCGGCGAAGCAGGTCAAGCGCATGGAGACCTTCGTCCAGTACGCCGTGGCCTGTTCCAAGATGCTGCTGGAGGACGCGGGCTGGCAGGTGCCGCCCGAGGAGGCCGCCACCACCGGCGTGATCATCGGCGTGGGCCTGGGCGGGCTACAGACCATCGAGTCCATGCATCAGAAGCTCCTGGAAAAGGGGCCCTCGCGCATCTCGCCCTTCTTCATCCCGATCATCATCGCCAACATGGCCGCCGGACAGGTGTCCATTGAAACCGGCGCGCGCGGACCCAACGTCTGCACCACCACGGCCTGCGCCTCGGGCACCCACGGCATCGGCTACGCCTACTCCGAGATCAAGCTCGGCCGTTGCGAGGCCATGATCTGCGGCGGCGCGGAGTCAACCATCACGTCCCTGGGCGTGTCCGGCTTCAACGCCCTCAAGGCCCTGTCCACGCGCAACGACGATCCCCAGCGGGCCTCCCGGCCCTTCGACCGCGACCGCGACGGCTTCGTCATGGGCGAGGGCAGCGGCCTGCTGCTTCTGGAGTCCCTGGAGCACGCCCGGGCGCGCGGAGCGCGCATCTACGCCGAGGTCGTGGGTTTCGGGGCCTCCGGCGACGCCTACCATATGACCGCCCCGCCCGAGGACGGCTCGGGCATGGCCCTGGCCATGAGCGCGGCCATCCGCGAGGCGGGCGTGCCCGTGACCGATATCGACCACATCAACGCCCACGGCACCTCCACGTCGCTCAACGACGCCTGCGAGACCCGGGCCATCAAAACGGTCTTTGGCAAGCACGCCTACAAGCTCTCCATCACCGGCAACAAATCCATGACCGGCCACCTCCTGGGCGCGGCCGGCGGCGTGGAGTCGGTCTTTTCGGTGTTGACCCTGTGCGAGGGCAAGATTCCGCGCACCCTGAACCTGGAGAACCCGGACCCGGAGTGCGACCTGGACTACGTGCCCGAAGGCATGCGCACGCAACGGGTGAACTACACCCTCTGCAACTCCTTCGGTTTCGGCGGCACCAACGCCTGTATGCTGTTCAAGAGATTCGAGGACTGAACCCGGGGCGCGACCCGGCCATGCAAGTGAGGCGGTCATGGAAGAATTGATGATGCAGGATCCGGGAGTCGCCGCGGCCATTTCCCGCGAGGTCGACAGGCAGATGTCCAAGCTGGAGCTCATCGCCTCGGAGAACTTCACCTCCACGGCGGTGCGCCAGGCCATGGGCAGCGTCATGACCCACAAGTACGCCGAGGGCTACCCGGGCAAGCGCTACTACGGCGGCTGCGAGTACGTGGACCAGGTCGAGAACCTGGCCCGCGACCGGGTCAAGGCCCTCTTCGGCGCGGGCTACGCCAACGTGCAGCCCCACTCCGGCTCCCAGGCCAACATGGCCGTGTACTTCGCGGTCTGCAAGCCCGGCGACACCGTGCTCGGCATGGATCTCTCCCACGGCGGACACCTGACCCACGGCAGCCCGGTGAACTTCTCCGGCCGTCTGTACAACATCGTCTCCTACGGCGTGGACAAGGAGACCCAGACCATCGACTTCGACCAAGTGGAGCGCCTGGCCAAGGAGCACAAGCCGAAGATGATCGTGGCCGGCGCCAGCGCCTACCCCCGGATCATCGACTTCAAGCGCTTCCGCCAGATCGCCGACGAGGTGGGCGCCGTGCTCATGGTGGACATGGCCCACATCGCGGGCCTCATCGCCGCCGGCGAGCACCCCTCCTGCATCGAGCACGCCCACTTCACCACCTCGACCACGCACAAGACCCTGCGCGGCCCGCGCGGCGGCCTCATCCTGGCCGCCGAGGACCAGGAAAAGGTGCTGAACTCCCAGATCTTCCCCGGCATCCAGGGCGGCCCGCTCATGCACGTCATCGCGGCCAAGGCCGTGGCCTTCGGCGAGGCCCTGGCCCCGGGTTTCCAGGAATACCAGTCCCAGGTGGTCAAGAACGCCAAGGCCCTGGCCTCGGCCCTGCAGGAGTCCGAGTTCAAGCTCGTCTCCGGCGGCACCGACAACCACCTCATGCTCATCGACCTGACCAACAAGGACATCACCGGCAAGGACGCCGAGATCGCCCTGGACAAGGCGGGCATCACGGCGAACAAGAACACCATCCCCTTCGAGACCCGCTCGCCCTTCGTGACCTCGGGCATCCGCCTGGGCACCCCGGCCTTGACCACCCGGGGCATGATCGAGGAGGATATGATCGTGGTGGCCGAGGCCATCACCGCGGCCATCGAGAACTGGCAGTCGGACGCCGTGCTGGAGGAGATCCGCGAGGAAGTGGAGGAATTCTCCCGCAGCTTCCCGCTGTTCGCCTGGTAGGAGGCGGCCATGAGCCGATTGCCCTGGCCCGACTACTTCATGAGCATCGCGCACCTGGTGGCCGAGCGCTCCACCTGCCTGCGGCGCAAGGTGGGGGCCGTGGCCGTGCGCGACAAGCGCATCCTGGCCACGGGCTACAACGGCCCGCCGTCCAACGTGCCGCACTGCGAGGACGTGGGGTGCATCCGGGAACGCCTGGGCATCCCCTCGGGCCAGCGCCACGAACTCTGCCGAGGTCTGCACGCCGAGCAGAACGTGATCATCCAGGCCGCCGTGCACGCCATCTCGCTCAAGGGCGCGATCATCTACTGCACGACCCAGCCCTGCCTGATCTGCACCAAGATGCTGGTCAATTGCCAAGTGGAGGCCATCTACTACGCCGGGGCCTATCCCGACGAGCTGGCCGAGGACATGCTCAAGGAGGCCGGTGTCCGTCATGAACTGCTGCAAGGAGACTTTACAACCCGCTGAGGCCCTCATGGCCCGGGCCGTGGAACTCGCCCGCCTCGGGCGCGGCGCCACGGCTCCCAATCCCTGCGTGGGAGCGCTGCTGGTCCGCGACGGAGCCATCGTGGCCCAGGGCTGGCACGAAGCCTTCGGCGGCCCGCACGCCGAGGTGGAGTGCCTGCGTCAGGCGCGAGAAAAAGGCGTGGACGCCTCGGCCTGCGAACTCTACGTCACCCTGGAGCCCTGCAACCACCAGGGCAAGACCCCGCCCTGCACCGAGGCCATCCTGGCCGCCGGAATCCGCAGTGTGGTCGTGGGCTGCGCCGACCCCAACCCCGAGGTGGCCGGAGGCGGCGCGGAACATCTGCGATCCAAGGGCGTGAACGTGCGCCTGGGCGTGCTCGAGGGCCCCTGCCGCGACCTCATCGAGGACTTCCGGCTCTGGAAGACCACCGACCGACCCTTCGTCATCCTCAAGATGGCCGCCACCCTGGACGGCCGCATCGCGGCCCGCGGCGGGCGTCCGGAACCGATATCCTGCCCCGAGTCCCAAATCGAGGCCCACCGGCTGCGTTCCGTCTGTCGGGCGGTGATCGTCGGCGGCAACACCTTCTATTCCGACGACCCGCTGCTCACCTGCCGCCTGCCGGGGCTGGCCCCGGACCATGTGCAGCCCTTCGCGGTGGTCGTCACGCGGCGGCTGCCCAAGGCCCACAACTTCAAGCTGCTCCAGGACCGGCCCGAGCGGGTGGTCTTCTGGACCAGCGAGGAGGAGGCCCGTTCACTGGCGTCCGGAACGCTCACGGAGCGCGGCTGCCGGGTCTGGGGCCTGGGCCGCGTCGAGGAGGGCCTGGACCTGCGCCAGGGTCTCGTCCGCCTGCGCGCCGAACTGAACTGTTGGAACGTGCTCTGCGAAGGCGGCGGCCGCCTGGCCATGAGTCTGGCCACCCAGGATCTGGTGGACGAGTTGACGCTCTTCCTGGCCCCCAAGGTGCTCGGCGACGAGCAGGCCAAGGCCCTGTTCTCCGGCCGCAAGGCCCAGAGCCTGGCCGAGGCCCGCGACTTCCGGCTCCTGGACTGCGCCCGCAGCGGCCGGGATCTCATGCTCACCTACCGCCCCAAGAGGACAGACTGATGTTCACCGGACTGGTGCTCGGAACGGGCGTGGTCGAGGCCGCGCAGCCGCGCGGCAGGGAAACGCGACTCACCGTGCGGGCGGACTTCCTGGGCGATGTGGTCAAAGGCGAATCCATCGCCGTCAACGGAGCCTGCCTCACGGCCGAGGCCGCCGACCGGGGCCGCTTCTCGGCCTACGCCAGCGCCGAGACCCTGTCCAAATCCTCCCTCGGCGGCCTGCGCGCCGGGGCCAAGGTCAACCTGGAGCGGGCCCTGGCCCTGGGCGATCGCCTGGGAGGCCATCTCGTCTCCGGCCACGTGGACTGCCTGGCCCAGGTGGAGTCGGTGACCCCGGCGGGCGAATCCGTGGTCATCCGACTGAGCTTCCCCCGAGAATTCGGCTCCCAGGTGGTGCCCAAGGGATCCGTGGCCCTGGACGGGGTCAGCCTGACCGTGAACGAATGCGGCGAGGACTTTCTGACCGTGAACGTCATCCCGGCCACCCAGGGTGAGACCACCATCGGCCAGTGGCGCCCCGGCAGGGTGGTGAACATGGAGACCGACCTCATCGGCAAGTATGTGCTGCGGATGCTCGGACCGTGGACCGAAAAGACCGGGGCCCCGGCTTCAGGCATGACCGCGGAATTCCTGCGGCGAAACGGCTTCTAGCCCGCCGCCCGCTCCGGTCCGGCCGCTCAGGCGGCTCGGAGGCCCATGACGCTCGAATCCCCCCAGGCCCGCATCAGCGCGGCCGCCACCGAGATATTCCTCTCCCGGCCGCAAAACTGCGCCGAGGCCGTGGTCCTGGCCCTCAACCGCCACCTCACCGGCGGCCTCGCCCCGGCCCAGGCCGCGGGAGTGGCCTCGGGCTTCTCGCTGGGCCTGGGCGGCGCGGGTTGCCTCTGCGGCGCGCTTTCCGGGGCCACGCTCTGTATAGGCCTGTTCCTGGCCCCCAAGGGCGACCGCCTGGAGCGCCGCGCCGCACGCAAGGCCGCCAAGGCTCTGCACCACTCCTTCCTGGAACTCCACGGCTCGGTCTGCTGCCGGGAACTCTGCCGGGCCCTGGGCGACGAAACCGAGGCCCGCGCAAAACGTTGCTCCGCGCTCACCGGCTACGCCGCGGCCGAGGCCGCCCGGCTCATCCTGGAGACCCGCCCGGAACTGGCGGGCACGGGCTTCGCCCCGGCTCCGGGCCTCTTCTCCCGCCTGCGCCGCCTCCTGCGCCCCTGATTCCCCGACCCGCTTCGCCCCGTCCGACGGCGCTTCGCGAACCACGGAAATTTCTCTTGCCTTCCGCGCCGGGCATTCACTACCCTTGACCGTAAGGAGAATGCCGTGTCCTTCAGCGCAGCCGATCCCGACAGCTTCGACACCATCCCCCCGCGCCAGTGGGCCGGGGCGGACGTGACCAGTTACGTGATGAGCTTTCCGGGCCTGCTCTGGCGCATCGAGCCCGCGCGGGCGCGCATCGAGTTCCTCAACGCCCACCGGGTCGAGGCCCTGGGCGAGAAGACCAGCCTGCTCCTGCGCAGCGCCGAATACCGCAAGGCCGCCATCGAGGAGCCGGACCTGCCTCTGGTGGAGAGCTTCATGGACGCCCTGGGCCGAGGAGGCCCCTCGGGCTGCGTGTTCCGCCTGCGGAAGACCGAAGGCCGCCGGACCTGGCTCAAGCTGCGCTGCTGGCCCCTGCCCGGCGACCCCCGCTACGCCGTGGGCTACCTCATCGAGGTCACGGACAGCGCCGAGACCATCAAGAGCATCATCGAGAAGGACTCCGAGCTTCAGCTCATGATCGATCTGGCCGAGAATCCCGTGCTTCTGGTGGACTTCGACGAAAAGACGGTCATCGCCCAGAACGCGGCGGCCTCGGAGCTGTTCCTCTACAGCCCGGACGAATTCCGGCGGCTGTCCTTCGCGGACCTCTACCACCAGGGCATGCGCGGCACGGTGCAGAAAATCGAGAACGAGGTGCTCTTCGACAAGAAGTGGGAGGGCAAGCTCGGCTTCCGGCGCAAGACCAACTCCGCCTTCACCGCCGACGCCGCCCTGCGTTTTCTGGTCTGCAAGGAACGCCGCCTGCTGCGCGTCTCGCTCACGCACATCGAGAGCCTGGGGGGCAACGGCGAGGAAACTTCCTCCGGCAACGGCCTGTGCGCCGGGCTGGCCAGGAGCCTGACCGAGCGGCTGGCGGGCAAAAACGACATCCACGAAATCCTGGAGATATTCCTCCAGGCGCAACTGCCGCGCCATTCCTTCGACGCGGTCATGTTCTCCGACATCCACACGAAGAAGAACAAGGTCTTCGTCTACGGCGCGGGCGAGCCCTTCGCCCACGTGGAGCCCGGAGAAATGTATTCCTATGAGGGAACCATCGCCCAAAGCATCGAACGCTTCCGGCTGGACCACCTCATCGTGGAGGACACCCTGGAGAGCATCAAGGCCATCGACTGGGCCTTGTTCATCCCCAAGGGAATCCGGTCCTATTTCGCCAAACCATTTTACCAGCGCGGAACGTTGCGGGCCGTGCTCGTGCTCTGCTCGCGGGAACCCAACGCCTTCCCGGCCTCGGGCCTGCCGGAATACACCTGCCTCTTCGAGCCGTTCGAGGCGGCCATCAAGTCCTGGCGGGCGGCCCAGCGCCGTTCCCGTTCCTCCGGCGGTTGATCCCCGGCGGCCAGCGGCCAGATTTACCCCCAACGCCCCGGCAGCGCCCGGGGCTTTCTTTTGTCATTTTTTCCTGAAATTGGTTCATCCAAAATTTCCATTTCATTTCAAAGCTGTTGCGGTTTTTCCCGTATTTCACCTTTCATTTTTTCAAGCTGGTTGTTCTTCAGCCGTGATTCATGCGATTGGTGTTACCAGAGAACGACGATCCGACATCCGACGGAGGTTGCCCATGAGCCCGGAATCCGCCGCCAGGCAGATCAGCAAGGAAGAACATTCCCTGGAAGCCCTGCTCAGCATGGTCCGGGACGAACGCTTCGAGCTGGGAGGACGCCTGCCCACGGAGCGCGCCCTGTCCGAGCAGTTGGGCGCCAGCCGCAACACCATCCGGGGAGCCCTGCGCGTACTCGAGGCCAAGGGGCTGGTGGAAGTGCGCCCGGGGAGCGGCTGCTATCTGCGCTCCCGCCGCGAGATCCAGGGTGAGTTGAACACGGAGGCCGTGGACTGGTCCTCCCGTCTGGAAGCCTGCTACCTCATCTTTCCCCGCATCGCGACGCTCTGCACCGAACGCATCAGCGCAAGCGGCATCGCCGCCATGGAACTGCGGCTCATGGACCTGAGCCGGGCCCTCTTCGCCCGCAATCCCGACGCCCTGCGCGAACACCTCAACGGCTTCGCCCGCGACATCGCCGGGGGCACGGGCAACCCGGCCCTGCGCGCCGTGGTCGAGGCGCTCTGCCCCGGCAACAGCCCACTGTTCGGAATCATCTTCTACCTCCAGGACTACGAACGGGAAATGCTCTTCGGGGACACGGCAAAGATCGTCCAGGCCATGAAACGGCGCGATGCCGGCGAAGCCGCGCGCTGCATGGAGGAGCGCATCCTGCGGCTGGCCTCCCTGCTGGAGCGCCACGCCGACGTGCCGCTCTCGCCGCTGCTCAAAAGCGAGGGCGAACGGCTGGAGGTCTTCGGCTGATGACACGCTGCACACGCAAGGAATTTCTCGGCCTGTTCACCGGCAGGTGGCGGCCGGCCCCCGAGGCCGTCCGGGAGGAGCCCGGAGCCGACGAAGGGTTGGACTCGCTCTGGGCCGACTTCCCCGACGCCCTGCTGGCCGAGGAGGCGCGGCGGCTGGGGCTGGACCCCGAGGGGCTGGGACGCGCGGCGATGCTCTCCGCCGTGCGTCGGGCCATGCTTTCGCAGCAGGAACCACGGAACGTGGACAAGGATACGGACCCCAGCGCGGGCCGCCCGCCGGCCCAGGAGGCGACGAGCCATGAAGCGAAAATGAACGCCGACCCGTCGACCGAGGCCCCACTGTCCCGGCACCCTTTTGCAAGGAGAGAAGGAACATGAATCCTGGTCCCGTGCCTTTCCTCGAGGCGCGCAAGCTGGAAAAGCGCTGGAAGGGCCCCGTTCCGGCGCTGGTGAACCTCCTGTTCACCCTGGCGATCTTCTACGCCACCTGGTGGATATTCCAGGATCCGCGCGGCCTCATGCGGCTGTACACCCCCTACGTGGGCTACAACTACACCCGCTGGATCCTCATCGTGCTCATCTGGATCGCCTACATCTTCGATTTCTGGCCCTTCAAGCGCACCTGGCTGGAGCGGGCGCACCCCCTGGTCAAGGGCGCGGTGCTCACCCTGCTCACGGCGGGCGTCCTGCTCACGCTCATGAAGGGCTTCTTCGAAGGCCTGCTCGGCAACTACGCCATGGCCTACTTCAATCCCGAGCAGCTGACCAAGCTGCCCGGCGTGACCGCCTTCTTCGCCGAGGAATACGCGGCCACGGCCTGCCTCATGTTCGCGGCCATCGCCTCCTGGCTCTCGCCCTCCTGGATCGTGGCCATGGAGTCCGCGCCCTGGCAGGATCTGAAGCAGCCCGCCCGCGGCCTGAGCATCTGGGTCATGACCTTCTTCCTGAGCACGCTGGTCTACTTCATGACCATGCACTCGCACATGGGCATCCTCTACTACCCCTGGCAGGCCTTCACCTCCATCACCCCGCCCTACTGGGAGAACTTCGCCAACACGGTCTCGGGCAACTTCCACATCGCCTGGATCATGTGCTGCACCGTGGTGGTCTGGCTGGTGGAGACCATCTGGGAGCGCTATCCCTTCAGCACGATCAAGAACCCCTGGCTGCGGCGCATCTCCCTGTTCGTGGCCATCATCGCCATCTCCCTGGCCCTGAACTTCTTCCTCTACTACGCCCAGGAGCTGGCCTGGGGCGAGGCCATCCGGGGCTCCCGCCGCGACGCGGCCCCCGACTGGCGCTGGCTGCACGTGGGCGAGACGGCCATCTTCTTCCTCGTGCCCGCCCTGTTCCTGTACATTTACTGCGACAACTGGCCGCGCAAGTTCTCCACCCCGGTGAACATGCTCGTGCGCACGATCATCATGGTCGTGGGCGGCCTGGCCATCTACGCCCTCTACTATAGGTACGCACACCTCTTCCTGGGCACCCAGAAGGGCTTCTCGCACCCGCAGCAGTTCCCCATGATCCCGATGATCTGGCTCATCAACATCTGGCTCATCAACACCTGGTTCATGGACAACTGGCCGGGCTGGAAGCTGCGCATGAAGACCGCCGAGGAACTGCGACAGGAGCACCTGGCCCGCGAGGCCGAGCACACCTGGAGCCCGCGCATGGTCCCCGGCTTGGCCGTGGGCGCGGTGGTCGGCGTGGCGCTCTACTTCGTCACGGTCTGGGCCCTGCCCCAGGTCTCCAACGCCATCAACCTGATCCCCAAGTAACGAGGAGAACACCATGTCCGACACGAACAACACCTCGTTCACCCGGCGGGACTTCATCAAGGGCGCGGCCCTGGGAGTGGGCCTCGGCGCCATCGGCGCCATGGGCCTCTATTCATACTCGCCCATGAGTCGCCAACACATCGCCCAGGTCCAGCGCAAGATGACCGACTTCGGCGTCTGCAAGAGCGTCAAGGCCCGGGTCATCTCCGAGACGAGCTGGTTCGACAACGCAACGCTCATGGGCGACATCAAGGCCGCCGGCGGCCTGCTCGTGGACCAGTACACCTACAACTGGCCGCCCTTCGGCGACGGCACGGGCCTGGGCAAGGGCTCGTACGAGAAGGGCATCGCCAAGATCAAGCACCTGCTGCCCAACCGCCTGGAAGAAGCCTGGGAGATCACCCGGAACCTTTCCGTACATCCCGAAAACCCCGGCGGCTTCGCGGCCCTGGTGGAAGTGGAACAGATGGACGGCAAGGTCCGCAAGTTCCTCCTGGACTCCGGCTGGTCCTACAAGTGGATGGACGAATGCTTCAAGCGCGAGGGCATCGACAAGATGCTGGCCAACGGCGAGATCGAGGCCCTGTTCATCTCCCACGAGCACTTCGATCACTACTGGGGCCTGCCCGTGACCCTCAAGTACGCCCCGGGCATCAAGGTCTACATCCCGGACACCTTCTACCCCTCCGGGCTGCAGTACATCGCCGACTCCGGGCACAAGGGCGAGGTGGTCAAGGTCAAGAAGGGTCTCTGCCCGATCCTGCCGGGCATGGCCACCTACGTGTTCGACGTGCCGATCATCTGCAAGGTCTTCGGTGAGCAGTCCATGTACTTCAACGTGGCCGACCTGGGGCTGGTGAGCATCACCGGATGCTGCCACCAGGGCATCATCCTCTTCGCCGACACGGCGTACAAGGAGCTCAAGTACGAGAACGACAGGTTCCACGGCCTCTACGGCGGCCTGCACATCTCGCCGTTCGACGACTGGGATCCCAAGTACGACGACCTGGTCATCGGCCTGAAGAAGTGGAATCTGGAGAAGGTCGGCTGCAACCATTGCACCGGCCTGGTCACGGCCAAGAAGTTCATCGACAGCGGCTATCCCGTGGTCCGGGGCACGGCCCGTTTCCGCACCAAGGACACGGCCTACCTGGGCAACGGCGACACCATCGAGTTCAAGAAGGCGTAACCTCCGACCGAGGGCTCCCCCTCGCACAGGGGGAGCCCTCTCCGGCGCGCGCATGAACCTCTTCGACATCACCCCGGTCCGCATGGAGGACGCCCAGGGGGCCTGGCTCCCGAGCTTTCTGCGCGCCCTGCTCCTGCGGACCCAGTTCAGCCACTCCCGGGCCCGGGCCCTGGGCTGGCGCGGCCTGCGCCCCTCCTTGGCCTTCGGCGAGTCCTGGACCTGCCGCATCGCGGGTCGCCCGGGCATCTTCGGCCTGCTCTTCGAGGGCGAGGAGATGACTTCCGAGGGACTGCGCGGCCGTTTCTCCCTGCACCTCTTCCCGGACCCGGGCGACCCCCGGGCCGAACTCCTGCCCCTGGACGCGGCCGTGACCGCCCAGCGGCCGGACTACTGGGATCTGGTGCGTGAATTCCAGGGCCGGGACGAGACGCGGGCCTCCTTCCGACTCGGCACGCTGGAGATGACCGCCGCCGCGGACGGCCGCTCCCTGGCCCTGGTTCTCGCGGCCCCCACACGGCGCAAGCTCATCTCCTTGGACGGCCTGGAATGGCCCCCGGGATCGGGAAACCACATCGTCCCCCCGGGCGGCCTGGAGTCGAACCTGGCGGCCTTCGGCCCGGCCCTGCGGTTTTTCCGCGTCCTGGCGGCCACCGTCACGCATGTCCTCGGTCGCGCGCCCCGGACCCGGAGCCTGGAAAGTCTGCCGGGCTGGATTCAGTGGCGACGCGGCGCGGAGGTCTTCCGCGGGAAGGACGAGGCCGTGCGCCTGTTGCGTCTGCGCCTGGAGTACGGCGAAGCCCCGGCCGGGGCGGCCGACGGGCCGCCGCGCCGCCAGCCCTGGGACTTCAGCCACGACCCGGCCTGGTTCGAGGCCCGCGACCCGGGCGGCCGCGAAAACCTGCCTGAACTGTTCGTACTCACCGGGTTCCTGGGTTCGGGCAAGACCAGCCTGCTGCGCCGCTTCGTGGAGCACTGCCTGCAGCGCGACCGCTTCGTGGCCGTGATCCAGAACGAGATCGGGGCCGTGGGCCTGGACGGCAAGCTCCTGGAGCGGGACTCCCAGGTCCTGGAGATGGACGAGGGTTGCGTCTGCTGCTCGCTCTCGGGCCAGCTCAAGAAGGGTCTGGCGCGCATCCTGGAGCGCTACCGGCCGGACGTGGTGGTCCTGGAGATGAGCGGGCTGGCCAACCCCAAGAACCTTCTGGCCGAGCTGCGGGAGCTGCGCGACCTGGTGCGCCGGGGCCCGCTGGTGGCCGTGGCCGAGGCCTCTGGGCTGGAGGAGCTGCTGCATGGCAGCGAGGTGGCCCGCGACCAGTTGGCCGCCGCCGACGTGCTCGTGCTGAACAAACGCGACCTGCTCGACCCGGACCGGGCGGAACAGTCGCGCGCGGCGGCCCAGGCGGTCAACCCCCGGGCCCTGGTCCTGGAGGCCGAACACGGCGACATCCCCTTCGGCCTGCTGCACGACCCGACCCTGGCGCGCGAGGGTCTGGCCTGGGACGACCTGCTGCCGCACTTCCACGAGCACGGCACCCACGCCGGGGAAGGCTTCGCCGCCCGGACTCTGCTTCTGGAGGCCCCGGTTCCGGCCGAGGCCCTGGGCCCGGCCCTGGAACGCGCGGCGGCCCGGGCCTTCCGGGTCAAGGGCATCGTGGACGTGCTCGGCGAGGAGTGCCCCGTGCTCGTCCAGGCCGTGGCCGGACGACTGGAGACCTCGCCCCTGCGCGGCCATGCCCGGCCCGAACGCTTCCTGGTCTGCATCGGCCGCGAGCTGCCCGAGGACTTCGCCGAAGCGCTGGCGCGCGACCTGGAGGTCGGGCGGGCCTGACGGGCTGCCGCGCTCAGCCCGTCATCAAGGCCATTCAAAAAAAACATCCACGCATAGCGCCGCCCCGCGCGGATTGTTCACCGGCCCGCTAAAGTTTTTCCTCAATCGTCCGATGGGAATCTCAGATCAGGGATGACAGTCCCCCCGGGGGACGGAACCACGGACGGTTTCATGCAGCCCATTCTCTTCTCCATCATCACGCCCAGCACGGGGCGCAGGCCGAAGGCCCTGGCCGCCGCCGTGCGCTCGGTGCGCGCGGCCGTGGACTTCGCGGGCCTGCCGGAGGGTGCGGTGGAGATGCTCGTGGGCTTCGACGGGGTGCGCGGGGAACGGCCGCCGGACCTGGACCTGGCCCGCTTCCTGGACCTGCCCAAGGACGAGGACTGGGGCAACGGCATCCGCGACATCCTGCTCAAGATCGCCAAGGGCGAACGCGTCCTGTTCCTGGACGACGACAACTCGCTCAAACCCCACGCCCTGGCCGCCTACATGGACCACCTGGATGCCGAAATGGTCGTGGCCCGCATCGACACGAGCCTGGCCTTCGACAAGCCGTTCATCCCCGAAGACGCCCCCGGCCGCGATCCCATCCGCCAGTGCAACGTGGATCCGCTCTGCCTCTCGCTCTCGCGCGAGCTGGTGGTCACGCGTTGCGGCGGCTGGGTGCACAAGGGCCGCTACGAGGCCGACTTCCTGAACATCCGCCTCTGGAGCCGCCGGGCCAGAAGCCTGCGGCTCATCGACGACATCGTGGCCACTTACGACTCCGGCCGCAGCCTGGACGCCCGCGCCCTGTCGCGGCGGCAGATGCACCTGCTGGACCGTCTGGCGGAGGAACGGCGCGGCCCGGCCCCGGGGTTCGCGGTCCGGGCCGCCGTATGACCTACTTCCCGACCAGCTTCCGACCGATGGAGAAGCCCGGACCGATCACCGGCCCGGTGGCGTGGTACATCCGGCCCGAGGGATCGTAGAGCACGGGCCGGACCTTCTCCATCACGGCCTTGCCCGCCTCGTTCAGCACCGACTCCTCGGCCAGCACGTCCACGATCTCGCCCACGAACTGCGTGTGCAGGCCCAACTCGTGGACGAAGAGCACCCTGCACTCCACCACCAGGGGGAACTCGCCCACATAGGGCGCGTCCACCGTGCCGCCGCGCACGGGCGTGAGTCCGGTGGCGGCGAATTTGTCCGTGTCGCGGCCCGAAACCAGGCCGAAGGCGTCGGCCAGATCGGCCTGTTCGGCCGAGGGTACGTTCACCGTGAAGGCCTTGCGGGCCATGATGCAGCCGTGGGTGTAGGTGGCCGCGCGCAGGGACACGGCCAGACAAGGCGGCTTGGAGCAGCAGATGCCGCCCCAGGCGGCGGTCATGGCGTTGGCCTTGCCCTCGGCGTCATAGGCGCCCACCAACCAGACCGGCGTGGGCATGGCCAGGGTTCCGGCTCCCAGGGATTTCTTCATCATCAACCTCCCGACGCCGAAAGCGGCGCCTGTCCAGGTCATGACCCAGACCGCCGCATTTGGCAAGAATCGGCCGGGCGCCCGGAACATCCATACAATACGCTGAATTTGCTGGTCGAATTTTGTTGCCCCCGCCCTCTTCCCCCCGGGGGGCCTTTTGGGCTATGAAGCGGGATTACGATTCTTTGACACATTGCGGCCGCCGGGACCCACTCGGCCTCGCGTGGCCGAGAGAGGTGAACCATGCCTTTGTGCACCATTGAAGAGGCCATGGAAGACATCCGGCGCGGCCGGATGGTCATCATGGTCGACGACGAGGACCGCGAGAACGAGGGCGACCTCGTCTGCGCGGCGGAAAAGGTCACGCCCCAGGCCATCAACTTCATGGCCACCCACGGCCGGGGCCTGATCTGCCTGGCCATGGAGCCCGAGTTCATCGACCGGCTCAGGCTGCCGCTCATGAGCCAGCACAACCAGACCAAGTTCGGCACCAACTTCACGGTCTCCATCGAGGCCCGCGAGGGCGTGACCACGGGCATCTCGGCCTTCGACCGGGCGACCACGATCCTGACCGCCGTGGGCGACACGGTGCAGCCCCAGGACATCGTCACCCCGGGCCACGTCTTCCCCCTGCGGGCCCGCGAGGGCGGCGTGCTCGTGCGCGCCGGGCAGACCGAGGGCAGCGTGGACCTCTGCCGTCTGGCCGGATTGAAACCCGCCGGGGTCATCTGCGAGATCATGCGCGAGGACGGCAACATGGCCCGCATGCCCGACCTCGTCCCCTTCGCCGAGAAGCACGGCCTGAAGATCTGCTCCGTGGCCGAGCTCATCCGCTACCGCATGAAGTTCGGCGGGCACATCGTGACCAAGGTGGCCGAGGCCGAGCTGCCCACCCGCTGGGGCCACTTCCGCACCGTGGCCTTCCAGTCCGAGGCCGACAACCGCACCCACATCGCCCTGATCATGGGCGACGTCCACCCGGACGAACCCACGCTCGTGCGCGTGCACAGCGAATGCCTCACCGGCGACGTGTTCGGCTCCATGCGCTGCGACTGCGGCCAGCAGCTCGCGGCGGCCATGTGCCAGATCAACCGCGAGGGCAAGGGCGTGCTGCTCTACATGCGCCAGGAGGGCCGGGGCATCGGCCTGGGCAACAAGATCAAGGCCTATCATCTCCAGGACGAGGGTCTGGACACCGTGGAGGCCAACCAGCGCCTGGGCTTCGCGCCGGACCTGCGCGAATACGGCACCGGGGCCCAGATCCTGGTCTCCCTGGGCGTCTCCAAGATGCGCCTGATGACCAACAACCCCAAAAAAATCATCGGCCTGGAAGGCTACGGCTTGGAGGTCGTGGAGCGGGTGCCCATCGAAATGACGGCCTGCGACATGAACCTGAACTACCTGACCACCAAGAAGGAAAAGCTCGGGCACCTGCTGGAGCTGAAGAACCGCAAGAACTGAGCGGAGGATATCATGAACATCAGGACCATCGAGGGAAAGCTGGAGGCCGGGAAACTCAGATTCGCCCTCATCGCCGCCCGCTTCAACGACTTCATCGTGGACAAGCTCGTCTCTGGGGCCCTGGACTATCTCCTGCGCCACGGCGCGGACGAGAAGAACATCACCCTGACCCGCATCCCCGGCGCCTTCGAGATGCCCGTGGTGGCCCGCAAGCTGGCCGCTTCCGGCAACTACGACGGCGTCATCTGCCTGGGCGCGGTGATCCGGGGCGCCACCCCGCACTTCGACTTCGTGGCCACGGAATGCGTCAAGGGCATCGCCCACGTGGCTCTGGAGACCGGTGTGCCCGTGGGCTTCGGCGTGCTGACCACTGACACCCTGGAGCAGGCCATCGAGCGGGCGGGTTCCAAAGCCGGCAACAAGGGCGTGGAAGCGGCCCAGGCCGTGCTGGAAACCGTGCGCGTCCTGGAGCAGCTCTAAAACATGGCGCAGAAAAAAGGCACGCGCCGGGCAGGCCGCACCCTGGCCTTCCAGGTGCTCTACGGGTTGGCCTTCGCCCCGGCCGAGGCCGCTCCCTCGCTGGAATGGACTCTCGCCGAAAATCCGGCGGCCCTGGACGAAACGTCCGACGAGGTCAAGACCTTCGCCTGGGAGCTGGTGCGCGGGGTCTGGGCCAAGCGCGACGAATTGGACCAGATCATCCACAAGCATTCCAAGCACTGGAAGCTGCACCGCATCGCCAAGGTCGAGCTGGCCATCCTGCGGCTGGCGCTCTACGAGATGCTGCACTGCGCGGACATCCCGCTCAAGGTGGCCATCAACGAGGCCATCGAGCTGTCCAAGCAATTCGGCGACGAGAACTCGCGCAACTTCATCAACGGCATCCTGGACGCCGCGGCCAAGACCGTGGACAACGGCGATCTCGGGGTGGACAAGAAATTCTGACGGGACAAGGAACATGGCGCTCGGCAAATACGATCCGGAACGCATCGAGAACAAGTGGCAGGACGAATGGAACTCGTCCCGCTGCTTCGAGGTCGAGGTCGACCCCTCGCGGCCCAAGTACTACGTGCTGGAGATGTTTCCCTACCCCTCGGGGAAGATCCACATGGGACACGTGCGCAACTACTCCATCGCGGACGTGGTGGCGCGCTACAAGCGTATGCGCGGCTTCAACGTGCTGCACCCCATGGGCTGGGACGCCTTCGGCCTGCCCGCCGAAAACGCGGCCATCAAGAACAAGTCCCATCCGGCCCAATGGACCTACGGCAACATCGCCGAGATGCGCGCCCAGCTCAAGCGCCTGGGCTACTCCTACGACTGGCGGCGCGAACTGGCCACCTGCCGGCCCGAATACTACAAGTGGGAGCAGCTCTTCTTCCTCAAATTCCTGGAAAAAGGCCTGGTCTACCGCAAGAACTCGCCGGTGAACTGGTGCGGGTCCTGCCAGACCGTGCTGGCCAACGAGCAGGTGGAGGACGGCCGCTGCTGGCGCTGCGACTCCGAGGTGGAGCAGAAGCAGCTCGAACAGTGGTTCCTGCGCATCACGGCCTACGCCGACGAGTTGCTGGACGACCTGAAGATGCTCGAGGGCGGCTGGCCCGAGCGCGTGCTGACCATGCAGCGCAACTGGATCGGCCGAAGCGTCGGCGCGCAGGTGAAGTTCCAGGTCAAGGGCATGGACGAGGTGGTGGAGGTCTTCACCACCCGGCCGGACACCCTCTGCGGGGCCACCTTCATGAGCCTGGCCGCCGAGCATCCCCTGGTGGAGAAGCTCATCGCCGGTTCGCCCGAGGCCGAGAAGGTGCGCGCCTTCTGCCGCGACGTGGCCAACATGGACCGCATCAAGCGCGGGGCCGACGACCTCGAGAAAGAGGGCGTCTTCACCGGCGCGTACTGCATCAACCCGCTCACCGGCCGGGAGATGCCCATCCACGTGGCCAACTTCGTGCTCATGGGCTACGGCACCGGCGCGGTCATGGCCGTGCCCGCCCACGACCAGCGCGACTTCGAGTTCGCCCGCAAGTACGATCTTCCCATGCGGGTGGTCATCCAGCCCAAGGGCGAGACCCTGAATCCGGCGGCCATGACCGCGGCCTACGCCGACCCCGGCATCCTGGTGAACTCCGGCGAATTCGACGGCCTGGAGAACGAGAAGGCCAAGGAAACCATCGTCGCCCGGCTGGCTGAACGGAACCTGGCCAAGCCCACGGTGAACTACCGCCTGCGCGACTGGAACATCTCGCGCCAGCGCTTCTGGGGCGCGCCCATCCCGGTGGTCTACTGCGAGAAATGCGGCATCGTGGGCGTCCCGCCCGAGGATCTGCCCGTGCGCCTGCCCGAGGACGCGGTCATGCGCACCGACGGCAAGTCGCCGCTGCCGTTCATGGACTCCTTCGCCCAGGCCTCCTGCCCCAAATGCGGCGGCCCGGCCCGGCGCGAGACCGACACCATGGACACCTTCGTGGAGTCCTCCTGGTACTTCCTGCGCTACACCTCGGCCCGCCTGGACACCGCGCCCTTCGACGCGGCCGCGCTCAAGTACTGGGCCCCGGTGGACCAGTACATCGGCGGCATCGAGCACGCCATCCTGCACCTGCTCTATGCCCGCTTCTTCACCAAGATCCTGCGCGACGAGGGCTACCCGGTCTCCGACGAGCCCTTCGCCCATCTGCTGACCCAAGGCATGGTGCTCAAGGACGGGGCCAAGATGTCCAAGTCCAAGGGCAACGTGGTGGACCCCAACGCCATGATCGGCCGCTACGGGGCCGACGCCACCCGTCTGTTCATCCTCTTCGCCTCTCCGCCGGAGAAGGATCTGGAGTGGAGCGACGCGGGCATCGAGGGCGCCTACCGCTTCCTGGGCCGCATCTGGCGGCTGGTGGAGGAGCTGGAGGGCGCGCTCGTGGCGGTCAAACCCTGCGCCCCGGTGGAGGGCGAGCTTTCGCCCCGGGCCAAGGATCTGCGCCGCAAGGAGCACGATACCGTGCGCCGCGTGACCCGCGACATCGAGAACGCCTTCCAGTTCAACACGGCCGTGGCCGCGCTCATGGAGCTGGTCAACGAGCTGTACGCGGCCAAGGACGAGCTGCGGACCCGCCCCGAAGGCCCCAGGGTTCTGTCCTCGGCCGTGGCCACAACCCTGGCCCTGCTCTCGCCCGTGGCCCCGCACCTCTGCGAGGAGCTGTGGCAGGTTCTGGGCCACGCCACGCACCTCTCCGAGGAGCCCTGGCCGCTCCACGACGAGGCCGCCCTGGCCCGCGACGAGGTGGAGGTGGTGGTCCAGGTCAACGGCAAGGTGCGCGGCCGGGCCAAGCTGGCCACCGACGCCTCCGAGGAGGAGGTGCGTTCGGTCGCCCTGGGCCTGGAGAACGTGGCCAAGCACCTGGAGGGCAAGGAGATCGCCAAGATCGTGCTCATCCCCGGCAAGCTGGTGAGCATCGTGGCCCGCTAGGGCCGCGGAGGAACGGCATGCGGCGGATCGTCCGGCTCTTCCCGCTCCTGGCCCTGCTGCTCCTGACGGCGTCCTGCGGCTACAACCTGGGCTCCGAGGGGCCGGTGAGCATCGCGCCCCAGGCCCGAGATCTCTATATCGAGCGGGTGGACAACCCCACGACCTTCCCCTGGATGGAGTCCCGTCTGCGCGGCCTCTTCCGCGACGAGATCACGCGCCGGGGCTGGGCCCGCTGGGTGGACCGCAAGCAGGCCACGGGCCTGGTGACCATCACGGTCCGGCGCTACCTGCGCAACACCTCGGTCTACGACCGCAAGGAAGAGACCCTGCGCTACAACGCCACGCTGTACATCTCGGCCCGCGTGACCTCCCCCCTGGACGGCTCCGTGCTCTGGGAGTCCGGCGAGGTCACGCAGACGGAGCCCTTCTTCCGGGGCGAGGAACGCGCGGTGGACGATCTCGTCACCGAGCTGGCCGTGCGCCAGCTGGTGGACCGCATGACCCAGGGATACTAGGAGGTCCGGCGTGGCCAGGCAGGGCTATTCCCTTCTCGTCTGTCCCGACCCGGTCCTGTTGCGCCGCAGGGTGGAGGCCCAGGCCGCCGCGGGCGGAATGGCCTCGGCCGAACGCAAGGTCTTCTGGGGCGACGAGCCCGATCCCCTGCCCGGAGCCTTCTGGGAGGCCCTGACCCTCAAGAGCCTCTTCTCCAGGCCCAAGATCCTGGTCCTGCGCCGGGCCAACGCCCTCAAGGCCGAGGCCTGGGACCGCCTGGACAAGGCCCTGCGCGCGGCCAATCCCGACGTCTGGGTCTTCCTCTGCCTGGAGGGGGCCTGGGAGCGCAACAAGGCTCCCGTGCCCGCCGTGCTGACCAAGCGCGGCCTCTGGAAGCACGCCGAGTCCTCGGGCTGGGTCTGGCAGTCCCGGGGCCTGGACGAGAAGGGTCTGCGCCTCTTCGTGCGCGACTGGACGGCCGAGCGCTCGCTGACCTTCGAGCCCGGGGCCCAGGAGGCCCTCTGCCGGGCTTTGCCGCTGGACGCCGCGGCCCTCTCCCTGGAGCTGGACAAGCTCGACCTGGCCGCCGGGGACGCCCGCCTCGTGCGCAAGGAGCACGTGGAGCTGGTCCAGGGCGAGGAGGAGATGGACCTCTTCGCGCTCCTGGACGCCCTGGCCAAGGGCGCGTCCCCGACCCAGATCTGGAAGCGGGTGCTGGACAACCGCGCCGAGTCCGAGGGCATGCTCTTTCCCCTGCTCGGGGCCCTGGCCCGCGAGGTCCGGCTGCTCTGGATGCTGGCCTCCGGCGAGGAGGACGACCTCAAGGTCCACCCCTACGTGAAGCAGCTCAAGGCCCCCCTGGCCCGCCGCCTGGGCCGTCCCGCGCTGACCCGGCTCCTGGACCTGGCCCTGGAGGCCGAGGTGGGCGTCAAGACCGGCGGCCGCAAGCCCGAGCAGGCCCTGGAGCTGCTGGTGGCCGAGCTGACCGGGATTCTCGGTCCTGCGAAGGCGCGGCGGTGAGCCCGGCCGAACGCCCGCACTACACCGGCCACCGGACCCGCCTGCGGGAGCGCTTGCAACGCGATCCCTCGGCCCTGGCGGACTACGAGCTGCTGGAACTTTTCCTGGCCCAGGTTCTGCCCAGGCGGGACACCAAGCCCCTGGCCAAGGCGTTGCTGGAACGCTTCGCCGGGCTGCCCGGGGTCTTCGCGGCCCCGGAGGCGCGCCTGCTGGAGGTGGACGGTTTCGGTCCCTCCCTGGCCGCGCACTGGACGCTCATCCGCGAACTCTGGGCCCGGCTCTCGGAAACCGCGCTGCGCTCCCGGGAAGTGCTCCGCGGCCCCGAGGAGGTGGTCCGGGCCGCCCGGGCCCGCTTCGGCCGCTCGGCCTCGGAGGAGTTCTGGGCCGCCCTGCTGGACAACAAGAACCGTGTCCTGGCCTGGGAGCGGATCAGCCGGGGCACCGTGGACCAGACCGCGGTCTACCCCCGGGAAGTCCTGGCCCTGGCCCTGAAGCACCAGGCCTCGGGCCTGATTCTGGTGCACAACCATCCCGGCGGCGATCCCACGCCCTCGGAGCCGGACGTGCGCCTCACCGCGCGGCTGGCCCGGGCCGCCGACGATCTCGGCCTGCGCGTGCTGGACCATCTCATCGTCACCGAGGACCGCCACGCCAGCCTCCAGGAGATGGGACTTCTGGAAAAGGGGAGATAATCATGTCCCATGCTTTGCACTGCGTCGTAGAAGGGAAGGTGCAGGGGGTCTTCTTCCGGGCCTTCACCCGCGACGAGGCCCTGCGCCTGGGCCTCACCGGCTGGGTCCGCAACCTGGCCGACGGCCGGGTGGAAGCCGTGGCTCGCGGCCCCGAGGCGGCCCTGGCGGCCTTCAAGGACTTTCTGCACCGGGGTTCGCCCATGGCCCGGGTGGATTCGGTGCAATGCGAAGCCGTGGACGACCCCGAGGAGTTCAACGGCTTCGAGATCCGCAGGTAGCCGGATCGACGCGTTTTTTCCGCCCCCGCACTTGCCATTGCCGCGATCGGCATTAGTTGGGAAGGGTGGCGGCCCAAGGCCGCTTTTTTTCACGAACCCAACCCCCAAACGAGGGATGCGCCTTGAAGAAGAAGAAATCCCCCATCAAGCCCCTGCCCATGCGCCGCAACGGCTCGGAGCCGCGGGCCGAGGAGGTGGAGCGGGCCATGTCCGCTCCCGCCGCCGGCTCCGCCTCGCCCGGCGGCCCCCAGGTGGAGTCCGGCGCGGAGGACCGCCTCCAGGCCGAGGCCCAGATCCCCCAGACCATGCCGGTGCTGCCGGTGCGCGACATCGTGGTCTTCAACTACATGATCCTGCCCCTGTTCGTGGGCCGGGAAAAATCCGTGAAGGCCGTGGACGCAGCGCTGTCCTCGGACCGCTACATCCTCATCCTGACCCAGAAGGACGAGACCGTGGACGACCCCGGGGCGGACGACCTCTACCAGGTCGGCACCGTGGGCATGATCATGCGCATGCTCAAGATGCCCGACGGCCGCCTGAAGGTCCTGGTCCAGGGACTGGCCCGCGCCCGGGTCAAGAACTTCATCCAGTCCGAGCCGTTCCACATGGCCGAGGTGGAGGCCCTGCCCGAGCAGGAGGTCAAGGAGCTGCGGCCCGAGCACGAGGCCCTCATGCGCACCTCGCGGGAGCAGAGCGACAAGATCCTCTCCCTGCGCGGCATCTCCTCGGCCGACATCATGGGCGTGCTGAACAACGTCACCGAGCCCGGGCGCCTGGCCGACCTCATCGCCTCCAACCTGCGCATGAAGGTGGAGGAGGCCCAGAAGATCCTGGAGTGCATCGAGCCCATCAAACGCCTGGAGATGGTCAACACCCAGCTCATGAAAGAGGTCGAAGTGGCCTCCATGCAGCAGAAGATCCAGAACATGGCGCGCGAGGGCATGGACAAGGCCCAGCGGGACTTCTTCCTGCGCGAGCAGATGAAGGCCATCAAGAAGGAGCTGGGCGACGAGAGCTCCGAGTCCGAGGAGTTCGAGGAGCTGCGCCGGGCCATCGAGAAGGCCGGGCCGCCCAAGGAGGTCCGCAAGGAGGCCCTCAAGCAGCTGAACCGCCTGGAATCCATGCACCCCGAGTCCTCCGAGGCCACGGTCATCCGCACCTACCTGGACTGGCTGGTGGAGCTGCCCTGGAAGAAGCTCTCCCGCGACCGCCTGGACATCAAGGCGGCCAAGACCATCCTGGACGAAGACCACTACGACCTGGAAAAGGTCAAGGAGCGCATCCTCGAATACCTCTCGGTGCGCAAGCTGAACCCGAAGATGAAGGGCCCGATCCTCTGCTTCGTGGGCCCGCCCGGCGTGGGCAAGACCTCGCTCGGCCGCTCCATCGCGCGCAGCCTGGGCCGCAAGTTCCACCGCATGTCGCTGGGCGGCATGCGCGACGAGGCCGAAATCCGGGGCCACCGCCGCACCTACATCGGCTCCATGCCCGGGCGCATCGTCCAGGCCATGAAGCAGTGCGGCACGCGCAACCCGGTGGTCATGCTGGACGAGATCGACAAGCTCGGCGCGGACTTCCGGGGCGACCCCTCGTCGGCCCTGCTGGAGGTCCTGGACCCGGAGCAGAACTTCTCCTTCACGGACCACTACCTGAACGTGCCCTTCGACCTCTCCAAGGTCATGTTCATCTGCACGGCCAACACCCTGGACACCATCCCGGGGCCGCTGCTGGACCGCATGGAGGTCATCCGCATCCCGGGCTACACCGAGCAGGAAAAGGTTCATATCGCCCGGCGCTTCGTGCTGCCGCGCCAGGCCAAGGAGAACGGGCTCACCGAAAAGGAGGCCCTGTTCAGCGACGAAACCCTGGCCAAGATCGTCCGCGACTACACGCGCGAGGCGGGCCTGCGCAACGTGGAGCGCGAGATCGGCTCCATCTGCCGCAAGATGGCCCGCAAGAAGGCCGAGGGCGAGAAGGGCCCGTTCAAGGCCACCCCGGAGAACCTGCACAAGTACCTGGGCGCGCCCAAGTTCCTGGACGACGAACGGGAGACGGTCCTGCCCCCCGGCGTGGCGGTCGGCTTGGCCTGGACCCCGTACGGCGGCGAGATCCTGCACATCGAGGTGAGCACCATGCCCGGCACGGGCAAGCTCATCCTCACCGGCAAGCTCGGCGACGTGATGAAGGAGTCGGCCCAGGCCGCGCTGTCCCTGGCCCGGGCCCGCGCGGACCAGTACGGCATCGCCCCGGACTTCCACGAAAAGCGCGACATCCACATCCACGTCCCGGCGGGCGCCACGCCCAAGGACGGCCCCTCGGCGGGCGTGACCCTGGTCACGGCGCTCATCTCGGCCCTGTCCGAGACGCCCATCTGCGCGGACCTGGCCATGACCGGCGAGATCTCCTTGCGCGGCCGCGTGCTGCCGGTGGGCGGCATCAAGGAGAAGATCCTGGCGGCCGTGTCCCACGGCATGCGCCGGGTGCTCATCCCGAGCCAGAACAAGAAGGATCTGGAAGAGGTGCCCGCGGAGCTGCTCAAGCGCATCGAGGTCAAGACCGTGGAGCGCATCGAGGAGATCTGGCCCCTGGCCTGCAAGAAGGCTCCCGGCAAGGGCGACAAGGCCAAGGCCGCTCCGGCCGAGAAGGCGGCTCCCAAGGCCGCCGCTGAAAAAGCCCCGAAGGCCCCGGCGAAAAAGGCCGTGGACAAAAAGACCACGGAAAAGAAGACGGCCCCCGCCAAAGCCCCGAAGGGGTCGAAGGGGCCCGGAAAGACCAAGCCCTCGGGGACGAAGAAGAAATAGCGCCGCGACCAAACACGGCGTCACGGCCGGGACGGAACCACCGTCCCGGCCTTTTTTCGTTCCGGGAACGAAAAAGGCCCCGGCGGAACCGGGGCCTTCTGGCGTCATGGGAAAAAAGAGACCGCTACTCGCTCTTGGGCGGCAGGATGACCTTGCTGACCTTGGTCTTGTCCGGAGCGCCGCCGTCGTTCCACTTCAGGGCGCCGTAGGCCACGCAGAAGACCGAGGCCAGAATGCAGGCCCAGTAGGCCAGGGCGATTTCGACGCTTCCGAATCCGAGCATGACGGCCTCCTTCGACGGGTCGGTGTTCCTCGTGTGATCTAGTCCCGGCCGCTTCGTCCTGTCAAGAACGCGCGCGAAGAGACCGACGTGGACGGCCGAACCCCGTTGACAGGTCGAACCGTTTTGGGCAGGAATAAGTACTCACTTTAAGCCGGGTTCAGCGCCCGGCGCACCCCATCGACGTTGACAGGACCGGAGGTTTTCCCATGACGATCGCGCGAGCCGCCGCCCTCGCCCTGGCCGCCTTGCTGGCCCTCGCGGGCTGCTCCAAGGAATCTGACAGCGTGAAGATCGGCGCGGTGCTCTCCGTCACCGGCCCGGCCTCCTTCCTGGGCGAGCCGGAGAAGAACACCCTGCTCATGCTCCAGGACGAGATCAACGCCAAGGGCGGCGTCGAGGGCCGCAAGCTGGAGATCGTGGTCTACGACGACGAATCCGACGTGAACAAGTGCGTCATGGCCGCCAGGAAGCTCCTGGACCAGGACAAGGTGGTCGCCGTGCTCGGCCCGAGCATATCCGGCAACACCCTGGCCATCATGAAGCTCTTCGGCCCGGCCAAGACCCCTCTGGTCTCCTGCTCGGCCTCGGAAAAGATCATCTCCCCGGTGGATCCCTGGGTCTTCAACACGCCGCAGCTGGACCGCCACGCCGTGCTGCGTATCCTCCAGGACGCCAAGAAGAAGGGCTACGCCAAGATCGCCATCCTCACCGTGTCCGACGGCTACGGCCAGTCCGGCCGGGCCGTGCTCCAGGAGCTGACGCCCGCCCAGGGCCTGACCCTGGTGGCCGACGAGGTTTTCGGCCCCAAGGACACGGACATGACCGCCCAGCTGACCAAGATCAAGGCCGCCGCTCCGGACGCCATCATCTGCTGGGGCACCAACCCCGGCCCGGCCGTGGTGGCCCGCAACCGCGTCCAGCTGGGCATCGACACGCCGCTCTACATGAGCCACGGCGTGGCCTCCAAGAAGTTCATCGAACTGGCCGGGGACGCCGCCGAGGGCATCGTCCTGCCCGCCGGGCGGCTCATCGTGGCCGGGCAGCTTCCCGACGACAACCCCCAGAAGGCCCTGCTGGTCGGCTACGCCGAGCAGTACGCCAAGCGCTTCAACGCCCCGGTGTCCACCTTCGGCGGCCACGGCTGGGACGCGCTCATGCTCACCGTGAACGCCATCCGCGCGGGCAAGTCGGCCAAGCCCCAGGACATCCGCGACAACCTGGAGAAGACCTCCGGGTTCCCGGGCACGGCGGGCATCTACACCTACTCGCCGACGAACCACAACGGCCTGGACGAAAACGCCTTCGTCATGGTCGTCATCAGCAAGGGCGACTGGAAGATCGCGGAGTAGCGGCGCGGGGGCCGGGAGGCGACCCCTTCCGGCCCCGCCCGAATCCGGACGCGGCGCATGGACCCGGCGAGCATCCTGCAATACTGCATCACCGGCCTGACCGTGGGCAGCACCTACGGCCTGGCCGCCCTCGGCTTCACCATCATCTTCAACACCACCGGAGTGATCAACTTCGCCCAGGGCGAATTCGTCATGCTCGGCGGCATGGTCAGCGTCTTCGCCCTGCGCGGAATGGGCCTGCCCGAGCCCGTGGCCGTGGCCCTGGCCGTGCCGGTCGTGACCCTGGCGGGCGCGCTGGTGGAACGCCTGGTCATCCGCCCGGCCTCGGGGCGACCGGCCATGGACCTGATCATCATCACCATCGGCGTGTCCATCCTCCTCCGGGGCTTGGTCATGCTCGTCTGGGGCAAGGACACCCACGCCCTGCCGCCCTTCTCCGGCGAGACGCCCATCCCCTTCCTCGGCGCGGCGCTCATGCCCCAGAGCCTCTGGGTGCTCTCCATCACCCTGGCGCTGCTGGCCGGGCTCAAGTACTTCTTCTCCGCCACCCTGCACGGCAAGGCCATGCTGGCCTGCTCCCACGACGCCAAGGCCGCCTCCCTGGTGGGCATCGGCGTGCGGCGCATGGTGCTCCTCTCGTTCATGATCTCGGCCTTCGTCGGGGCCGTGGGCGGGGTCATCCTCGCGCCCCTGACCATGACCAGCTTCGACGTGGGCGTGCTCCTGGGACTCAAGGGCTTCGCCGCCTGCATCCTGGGCGGTCTGGGCAACCCCTTCGGCGCGGCCGCCGGGGGCCTGATCCTGGGCGTGCTGGAGTCCCTGGGCGCGGGCCTGATCTCCTCGGCCTACAAGGACGCCATCGCCTTCGTCATCCTCCTGGCCCTGCTCTTCGTCCGGCCCTCGGGCCTGTTCGGCGCCAAGGACGCCAAGCGGGTCTGAGATGGGCGGCTTCCGCGTCGACGCCCTGCGGCTCTGCGCCCTGGCCGCCGCCCTGGCCCTGGCCCCCCTGGTGCTGTCCGGCGGCTACCACCTCACGGTCCTGACCATGTGCTGCCTGCACGCCATGATCGCCGTGGGCCTGAACCTCCTGGTGGGCCACGCCGGGCAGATATCCCTGGGCCACGCCGGATTCTACGGCCTGGGGGCCTACACCACGGCCGTGCTCACCTCGACCCTCGGCCTGCCCGTGCCCCTGGGCATGGCCGCCGGGGTGCTGGCCGCCGCGGCCGTGGCCTTCCTGGTGGGCGTCCCCTCGCTCAAGCTCACCGGCCACTACCTGGCCATGGCCACGCTGGGTTTCGGAATCATCCTCTCCATCCTCTTCAACGAAACCGTGGCGATCACCGGCGGCCCCTCGGGCTTCACCGGCATTCCCCGCCCGGCCGTGGCCGGAACGCCGCTGGGCGATCTGGCCTACTACTTCATCGTCGCCGGGTCGCTCTGCCTGGTCCTGCTCCTGTCCCTGAACCTCCTCCACTCCCGCCTGGGCCGGGCCCTGCGCGCCCTGCACACCTCGGAAAAGGCGGCCCAGGCCATGGGCATCGACGTGGCCCGCCACAAGCTCTTCGTCTTCGTGCTCTCGGCGGGCTTCGCCGGGCTGGCCGGGGTGCTCTACGCCCACTACCTGACCTTCATCGCCCCGGCCTCCTTCGGCTTCTCCTTCTCAGTGGAGCTCATCGTCATGGTCGTGCTCGGAGGCATGACCAGCCTCCTCGGCTCGGTGCTGGGGGCCTTCTTTCTGACCGTGCTGCCGGAGTTCCTGCGCGTCTTCGAGAACGTGGAGGTGCTCCTCTTCGGCCTGATCCTCGTGCTCTGCATGCTCTACCTGCCCGGCGGGCTGGCGGGCGGCTTGGCCGCGCTGACGGAACGGCTCCGCCGGACGGCCCGGGAACGGACGCGTTCCGGGGAGGCCGCCGATGGCTGAGCCGCTGCTCTCCTGCTCGGGCGTGAGCGTGCGCTTCGGCGGAGTCCAGGCCCTCCTGGACGTGGACTTCCAGGCCGAAGACGGGAGCATCGCCGCGATCATCGGCCCCAACGGCGCGGGCAAGACCACCCTGCTCAACGTGCTCTCGGGCATGGTTCCGGCGGATTCCGGCTCCGTCCGCCTGGGCGGCCGCGACCTGAGCCGGGCCAGGGCCTTCGAACGCAGCCGCGCGGGCATGGTGCGCACCTTCCAGAACCTGGAAATCTTCTCCAACATGAGCGCCCTGGAGAACGTCATGACCGGCTGCCACGGCCGCCTGGAGCTGCCGGTCTGGCACAGCCTGCTGCGCACGCCCCGTTCCCGGGCCCTGGAGCGGGACATCCGGCGCGATGCCGAGGCGGCGCTGGATTTCGTCGGCCTCGCGGACGCGGCCGATACCCCGGCCCGCGATCTGGCCTTCGGTAGGCAACGCCTCCTGGAACTGGCCCGGGCCCTGGCCGCCGGGCCGATGCTCCTGCTTCTGGACGAACCGGCCGCCGGGCTGAACATGTCCGAGACCAGGGCCCTGGGCGGCCTGATCCGGCGCATCCGCGACGAGCGCGGGGTGGCCGTGGTTCTGGTGGAGCACGACATGGACCTGGTCATGGGCGTGAGCGACGCGGTGCTCGTGCTCTGCTTCGGCCGGGTCATCCGCCACGGCGCGCCCGCCGAGGTCCAGCGCGACCCCGAGGTGGTGGCCGCCTATCTCGGCGCGGACGAGGACGAGGCATGAGCGGCCCCCTGCTCACGCTGAAGAACGTGGACGTGTTCTACGGCAAAATCCACGCCGCCCGGCGGGTCTCCCTGCACGTCAAGGCGGGCGAGATCGTGGCCCTCATCGGCGGCAACGGCGCGGGCAAGACCACGCTCCTGACGGCGGTCTCCGGGCTGCTGCGCCCGGCCGGGGGCGAAATCGCCCTGGCCGGGGAGAGCATCCTGGGGCTGGCCCCGGAGCGCGTGGTGCGTCTGGGCCTGTCCCACGTGCCCGAGGGGCGGCTCGTGTTCAGCCCGCTCTCGGTGGAGGACAACCTCCGGCTCGGGGCCTACACCCGCCGCGGCCGCGAAGGCCGCGAGGCCGCCGCGCGCACCCTGGCGCGGATCTACGAGATGTTTCCGGTGCTGGCCGAGCGCAGGGCCCAGGCAGCGGGCACCCTCTCCGGCGGTGAACAGCAGATGCTGGCCCTGGGCCGGGCGCTCATGGCCGGGCCGAGACTCCTGCTCCTGGACGAGCCGGGCATGGGCCTGGCCCCCCTGGTGGTCCGGGACATCTTCCGGCTCATCGTGCGGCTGCGCGACGAGCTGGGCCTGACCGTGCTCCTGGTGGAGCAGAACGCCCGGAGCGCGCTGCGCATCGCGGACCGGGGCTACGTGCTGGAAACCGGCCGGATCATCCTCCAGGGACCGGCGGACGAACTGCTGGCCAACAAGGACGTGCAGCGGGCCTATCTGGGCCGCGACCTCGACGCCCGCTAGCCAAAGGGAGGCGGCGATGTACTGGCAAGCCGACTGCGAATGCATGAACCGCTCGGACCTGGAGATGGTCCAGCTGGAGCGCCTGCAATCCACCCTGACCCGGGTGGCCCGCAACGTGCCGCTCTACAGCAGGCGGTTCGCCGAGCTGGGCCTGGATCCGGACCAGATCCGCTCCCTGGACGACGTGCGGCGGCTGCCCTTCACCACCAAGGCCGACGTGCGCGACAACTACCCCTATGGTCTGTTCGCCGTGCCCCTGCGCGAGGTGGTCCGGCTCCAGGCCTCCTCGGGCACCACCGGCAAGCCCACGGTGGTCGGCTACACCAAGGGCGACGTGCGCCGCTGGTCCGAGCTGGTGGCCCGGGTGCTCACCGCCGGGGGCGTGACCAAGGACGACGTGGTCCAGATCGCCCTGAACTACGGCCTGTTCACCGGCGGCTTCGGCTTCCACTACGGGGCCGAGCGCATCGGGGCCTCGGTCATCCCCAGTTCCAGCGGCAACACCCGTCGGCAGATCATGATCATGCAGGACTACCGCGCCACGGCCCTCATCTGCACCCCGAGCTACGCCCTGCACCTGGCCGACGCCCTGGCCGAGATGGGCGTCGGCCGCAACGACCTGACCCTGCGCGTCGGCCTCTTCGGGGCCGAGCCCTGGTCCGAGCCCATGCGCCGCGAAATCGAGGAGCGGCTCGGCGTCCAGGCCACGGACAACTACGGCATCAGCGAGGTCATGGGCCCGGGCATCGCGGGCGAGTGCCTGGAGCGCCAGGGGCTGCACATCAACGAAGACCACTTCCTGGCCGAGATCGTGGACCCGGAGAGCGGCGAGCCCGCGGCCCCGGGCGAAACCGGCGAACTGGTGCTGACCACCCTGACCAAGGAGGCCTTCCCGGTGGTGCGCTACCGCACCGGCGACCTGACCCGGCTCATCGACGAGCCCTGCCCCTGCGGCCGCACCTTCCGGCGCATGGCCCGCATCCCGGGCCGGGCCGACGACATGCTCATCATCCGGGGCGTGAACGTCTTCCCCTCCCAGGTGGAGGCCATCCTCCTGGAGAGCGGACTGGCGGGCCCGCACTACCAGATCGTCCTGGACCGCGAGGACCGCATGGACAAGGCCACGGTCCTGGTCGAGGCCCCGGAATCCTTCTGCACCGACCGCATCTCCGAGTCCCAGGGCGTCATCGAAAGCCTGCGTCGCAAGCTGGAGGAGCTGGGCGTGTCCTTCGACGTCCGCCTGGTGGAGCCCAGAACCCTGGAACGCCCGGAAGGCAAGGCCAAACGGGTGCTCGACCGCCGGACCCTCTGATCCGGGCATTGCCTTTTCCGCGTCAGCGCCTATTCTAACCCGGTCCGCCCCCGGCGTTGCCAGACGCCCGCTTTTCGGGCTATGACCCGGGGGCTTTCATCCCGTTCGGAGGTTCGATCCATGCCCATTTTCGAATACAAGTGCGGCAAGTGCGGCCAGGAGTTCGAGGAACTCGTCTTCGGCGAGGACACTCCGGCCTGCCCCAAGTGCGGCTCGACCAAGACGTCCAAGCTCATGTCCCGCTGCCGGGCCAAGAGCGGCGGCGACGGAGGCGGTGACTTCGACATGGCCCCCTCGGGCGGCGGCGGAGGCGGCGGCTGTTCCAGCTGCTCCGGCGGCAGCTGCTCCACCTGCGGCCACTAGCATCGACGGAGCCGCCCACCAGGGGCGGCCTCTCCCGCATGAGCCCGAAAGGATGTCCATGAAGACACTGACCATCGCCACCCGGGGCAGCGCCCTGGCCTTGTGGCAGGCCGAGCACATCTCGGCCCTGCTCCGCGCCCGTCACCCCGGCCTTTCCGTGAACCTGCTCACGATCAAGACCATGGGCGACAAGATCCTCGACGTGCCCCTGGCCCAGGTGGGCGGCAAGGGCCTGTTCGTCAAGGAGATCGAGGAAGCCCTGCTGGACGGCCGGGCGGACATCGCGGTGCACAGCATGAAGGACGTGCCCACGGAGCTGCCGCCCGAGCTGGTGGTGGGCGTGAACCCCGAGCGCGAGGACTGCACCGACACGCTCCTGTCCGTGAACTTCGACGGGCTCAAGGCCCTGCCCAGGGAGGCCAGGGTCGGTACGAGCAGCCTGCGCCGCCAGGCCCAGCTCAAGGCCCTGCGCCCGGACCTCCGGGTGGAGTCGCTGCGCGGCAACCTGGACACTCGGGTGCGCAAGCTCGTGGAAGGACAGTACGACGCCATCGTGGTGGCCACCGCCGGGCTCAAGCGCCTGGGTCTCTCCGCGCCCAAAAGCGAAGTTCTCGGACCGCCGGATTTCCTGCCCGCCGTGGCCCAGGGAGCCCTGGGCATCGAGTACCGCGCGGACCGGCCGGAAGTGGCCGAGCTGCTGGCCTTCCTGGACCATCCGGAAACGAAGATCCGGGTCCGGGCCGAACGCGGCTTCCTCACCGGCCTGGACGGCGGCTGCCAGGTGCCCATCGCGGCCCATTCCCAGGTGATGGGAGGGATCGTGCATCTCACCGGCTTCGTGGCCGACACCGAGGGCGGCCGGGCCGTGCGCCTGGAACACGCCGGGCCCGTGGCCGAGGCCTGGGAGATCGGGGCCGAACTGGCCCGCCGGGTGCTGGCCGCCGGAGCCGCCGAGGTGTTGAAGGAAGTCTATGCCGCGGGAATCAGGCACTGATCCCGACAGGGCCGCGCTGAAGGCCCTGCAAGCCCTGCCGGGCATCGGCCCGAGCATGGCCCGCGATCTGCTGCGCCTGGGCTTTCACCGGCCGGACGACCTGCGCGGGGCCGACCCCGAAGAGATGTACCGGCGGCTGGAGGCCCTGGAGGGTCGCCACGTGGACCGCTGCGTGCTCTACGTCTTCCGCTGCGCGGTGCATGTGGCCGAAACCGGCGGCCCGGACCCCGCGCTGCGCCTGTGGTGGAACTGGAAGGACCGCGCCTGACGGGCGCTTCGGATCGTCCCTCCCGTCATGCGCCGGCGGCCGCCTAAATCCAGAGCGTCTTGAGGATTTCCCGCACGATGGCCTGGCGGGCCTCCATGAAGTCCGCGCGCGGATTGTCGGAGAGGATGTTCAGGGCGAAGGGATAATTCTTCCCTTCCTTCTCCACCCAGCCCACGAACCAGCCCAGCCGCAGGCCGTTCTTCTCGGTCATGCCCGTCTTGCCGCGCAGGATGCGGCCCTCCACGTCGTGCTCCAGGACCATCATGTCCTTGACCGCCTTCTGGGCCTTCTCCGAGAAAACGAGCTCCCCGGCGCTCAGGCGGCGCAGGAAATCCACCTGTCCCAGGGCCGAGATGCGCAGATCGCCCTCGATCCAGAAGGGGTCCGGCCCGCTCGTCTCGGCGTTGCCGTAGTTCATCTGCGACAGGCGGTTGCGGATGGACTCCCGGCCCATGCCGTCGGCGATCTGCTGGAAGACCCAGACGGCCGAGGAGCGGAAGGCGTCCTTCATGGTCAGATCGCGGTTCCAGGCCGGGTTGCCCCGGTCCTTGCCGTCCCAATGGAAAACCTGATCCGGGCCGGACACGGCCCCGCTGTCCAGAGCCAGAAGCGCGTTCACGATCTTGAAGGTCGAGCAGGGCGGGAAGTTCCGCTCGGCCACCTCGTGGTTGTAGATCACCAGGCTCTCGCGGCGCGGATCGTAGAGCACGAAGGAGCCGTTGACCCCGTACTGGGCGAAGAAGCGGCCGAAGTTCTCCCGGCCTTCCAGGCGGGGTTCCTTGGAACAGGCCAACGCGGCCAGAAGCAGGACCAGCGCGCCCAGGACGATGGACAGACGACGCATGACTTTTCCCTTTTCAGCCTTCGCTCACGCCGGCGTCGGCGAACGAGGCCATGTTGTTGAAGATGTCGGCGGCGCAGCGCAGCAGGAAGACGGTCATGGCCGCGCCCGTGCCCTCGCCCAGGCGCAGGCCCAGGTCGAGCACCGGCTTGAGCCCCAGGGCCGCCACGGCCCGGGCGTGGCCCGGTTCCGCCGAGGCGTGGGACAGCACGCAATACCCGCGCACGTCCGGGCAGATGTGGGCGGCGGCGGTGTAGGCCGCCGTGGAGATGAAGCCGTCCACGCAGACCACCTGGCGGTTTTTCGCCCCGCCGAGAATGAGTCCGGCCAGACAGGCGATCTCCAGCCCGCCCAGGGCGGCCAGAATCCCGAAGGCGTCGGCCGAGGCCACGACCCCGGCGTTGGCGGCCAAGCCGCGCTCCACCACGCCGATCTTGCGGGCCACGGCGTCGGGGGCGAGCCCGGTGCCCGGGCCGGTCATCCCGCGCGCCGAAAGCCCCAGGTAGGCGCAGTAGAGGGCCGTGGACGGCGTGGTGTTGGCGATGCCCATGTCGCCGGTGCCGAGCACGCGCACACCCTCGGCGGCCGCGCGGTCGGCCAGGGACACGCCCAGAAGCAGCGCGGCCAGACACTCGTCACCGGTCATGGCCGGGCCCTTGGCCAGATTGGCCGTGCCCTGGGCCACCTTGCCCCGGATCAGGGCCGGGTGCTCGTCGAAGTCATCGCCCAGGCAGCCCGCGTCGACCACGTAGAGCTGAACGCCGGAGGTCTTGCAGAGCACGTTGATGCCCGCGCCGCCGTTCAGAAAGTTGAGCACCATCTGGCGGGTCACTTCCTGGGAGAAGAGGCTCACGCCCTCTTCCGCCACGCCGTGGTCGCCGGCAATGGTGTATATCCGCGCCGGGTCGGCGCGGGGACGGCCGCCGTCCTGGACGCAGGAAAGCTGGACCGCGAGGTCCTCCAGGCGGCCCAGGCTGCCGCGCGGCTTGGTCAGGTTGTCCAGGTGGGCCCGGGCGGCGGGCTCCAGGCCCGCGTAGTCCACGGGCCGGATGGCGGCGACGACGGCTTCCAGTTCCTTGCGCATGAAGTGTCTCCAGACTGAGTTGCGGAACACCCGCTGATACGCCCCGGACGCGGGTTCTGTAAACCCCCGCCCCCCCGGCGTTCCCCGGCGGTTGCCGGGCCGAGCGGCACTGTGCTACGGCTGGCCGACATGGAACGCCGACTCTGCGTCCTGCACGCCAATTGCCAGGGCGACCCCCTGGCCGCGCTGCTGCGGCTCTGCCCGGAATTCGCAGCGCGCCACGACATCCGCCTGTTCACCAACTACACCCGCGAGCCGGTGCCGGACGAGGCCCTGGCCTCCTGCGGCCTGTTTCTCTACCAGCACCTGGGCCCGCAGTGGGGCGATCTCTCCTCCGAGGCCCTGCTGAAGAAAATCCCCCGCGAGGCGGCGGCCCTCTGCGTGCCGAACATGTTCTTCATGGGCTACTGGCCGCTCTGGCACAACGCTCCGGGCTTCGACTTCCGCGACCGCTTCCTGGACCATCTCCTGGACATGGGCCTGTCCAAGGCCGAAATCCTGCATCTGTACCTGCGCACGGACCTGGCCCGAAAATACGACCTCCAGGCGCTCCTGGACGAATCCCTGGAGCGTGAGCGGCGGCGTCAGGCCCACACCCCGGTGCGCTATCTGGACGCCGTGCTGGCGGGCTTTCGTGAGAAGATGCTCTTCAACACGGTGAATCACCCCGGACCGGAACTCATGGCCCTGGCCGCCCGGGGCGTGCTGGCCGAGCTGGGCCTGACGGCCCCGGCCGAGGCCGACCTGCTCTCCGCGGCGCGGCTCTTTCCCGAGTTCCAGATGCCCATCCACCCCCAGGTGGCCGAGTTCCTGGGTCTGCCCTTCGCCGGGCCGGACACCGAATACCGCGTCTTCGGCAAGAAGAAGACCTTCGCCCAGTACGCCGAGGCCTACGTGGACTGCCGCCTGCTGGGCATCGACGACTTCACCGCCTACCTCCACCTGCGATGAAGAACAGCGTTGAAACCGTCGTCTGCCTGGGCGGGACGTTCTTCTCCCCGTCCCTCAAGGAGCTGGGCCTCGAGGTCCGGCATCTGCCCCTGGCCCGGGGCGAAATCCTGGACTGGGACGGCGTGCGCCGCCGCGCCGGGCTGGAGCCGGACCTGCTCTTCTACCTCGACCGCAGCCTGCCGCCGCCGATCGTGGGCCTGGAGACCCTGCCCTGCCTCACGGCCTTCTGGTGCATCGACTCGCACATCCACTCCTGGTATCCGGCCTGGGCCCAGGGCTTCGACCTCTGCTTCGTCAGCCTCAAGGACCATCTGCCGCGCTTCCGCCTGCGCCTGCCCCCGGAGCGGGTGGTCTGGCTGCCGCCCTTCGCGGACCACGGCCACCATCCCCCGGCCGGACGCGTGGAGCCGGAATGGGATCTGCTCTTCGCGGGCACCGTGGACCCCGAGACCACGCCCGGCCGGGCCGCGTTCCTGGCCGAGCTGGGCCGCCGCCTGCCGGGTCTGGCGGTACGCCGGGGCGTGTTCCGCGAACTCTACCCCCGGGCGCGGCTGGGCCTGAACATCGCCGAACGCGGGGATCTCAACTTCCGGGTCGTGGAGGCCCTGGCCTGCGGGGCCTGCCTGCTCACCCCCCGGGTGGGACACGGCCAGGACGAGCTGTTCCGCGACGGAGAGCATCTCTTCGTCTACGATCCCGATGACATGGACGGACTGGTGCGGCTGGTGGAGGAACTGCTGGCCGATCCGGAACGCGCCGCGCGGGTGGCCGAAGCCGGGCGACTGGCCGTGGAGACCGCACACCGGCCCATCCACCGGGCCAGGGCCGTGGCCGAGGCCGTGCGCGGGCTGGACGCGGCCGCCGTGGTGGCCGAACGCCTGGAGCGGGCCCGGGAGATCCGGGAGACGTACCTGAAGCTCGTATACCTGCACTGGGCCGAGGCGGCCCGGGAACCGGCGGCTCGGGCGGCCTACCTCAAGGCGGCGAAACACTAGCGACGCGTTGCGGCGCGCCCCTTCCCAGAGCCGTTCGAGAATCGCGGCCGGCGGGGATTTTTCGACGGCCCGCTACAGCGGCTTGCCGGAGACGATCATCTCGGCCAGGGTCAGGTCCACCCGGGGCAACTGGCGCAGCCGGGAGCCCAGGAACTCCATCTCCAGACGGGCCAGGTCGCGGTAGAGCGCGGTGCGGTCGAGCACGGGGAAGTCCTCCCGGCCCGCGCACAGCTCCTGGGAGCGGAAACAGCCCGGGAAGGTCTGGCGGCCGCCGTCCGGGCGCACGGTCACGGTGGGCACCCCATGCAGGCGGCAGATCATCAGACGGTGGGAATAGACGCCGCAGAGTCCGTCGTCGTTGAGCGGGCACATGACGGCCGGGCGCTCGCCCCGGTCCAGGGCCTCGCGGGCCTCGCGCAGGTAGGCCGCGGCCCGACGCTCATACTCCTGGCGGCGGTCCTCCGGCATGGCCTCCAGGCCCTGCCAGAGATAGGCCCACTCCACGTAGGTGTGGTGCTGGAAGAAACTCCGGCAGCAGTTGTCCGCGCAGCCGGAACAGCTCAGGCCCAGCCCCTGGGCCGAGGCGTCGTAGGCTATGCCCATGCGCTCATAGAGGGCGGCCAGCTTGCGGAAGACCGCCTGGGGCGTCGTTTTCACGCTTTCTCTCCGAACCAGTCCAGGATGCGCACGGCGCAGTCCTCCGGGCTTCCGGCTCCGGTGTCCACGCTGAAGTCGGCGGCCGCGCGGTAGAGCGGCTGGCGCTCGGCGTACAGTTCCTCGAAACTCCTGCCCGGCCTCACGGCCAGACCCCGCCCGCCGCCGTGCCCCACGCGCTCCAGGAAGGTCGCCAGGTCGATCTCCAAAAAAACCACCGGCCCGAGCATCCTGAGCCGGTCCACGGCGCGCCGGGAATAGACCACGCTGCCGCCGGTGGAGATCACCACCCGCTGCGCGCCCAGGCTGCCCACCTGATGTTCCTCCAGTTGAAGAAAGGTCTCCAGACCCACGCTGTCCAGGAGTTGTTGCAGGGGCAGGCCATAGTAGGACTCCAGGAGCCGGTCGGTGTCCAGGTGGGCCCAGTCCAGGCGGCGGGCCAACAGCGCCCCCAGGGTGGACTTGCCCGCTCCGGCCATGCCGATGAGGCTCAGGCAGCGGCGCGGGGTGTCGTCGCGGGGCAGGAGGACGGCGGAAGTGGCGATCATGGCGGGGTCAGCGGACGATGCAGACCTTGTCTTCGGCGTCGCGCTCGGCCACGAGCACATTCACGTGCTCATGGTCCTGGGTGCTCACCTTCTTGCCCACGTAGTCGGCCTGGATGGGCAGCTCGCGGTGACCCCGGTCGATGAGCACGAGCAGCTCCACCCGCTTGGGACGCCCGTAGTCCAGAATGGCCTCCAGGGCGGCGCGGATGGTCCGGCCGGAGAAGAGCACGTCATCCACCAGGACCACGCTGGCCCCCTCCAAATCGAAGGGGATTTCGGTGCAGTTGATGCGCGGCTGGATCTCCAGGCTGGACCAGTCGTCCCGATAGAGGTTGATGTCCAGCTTGCCCAGGGGAATGCGCCGCCCCAGGCGTTCGTCCAGGCGCTTCTTCAGCCGTTCGGCCAGATCGGCGCCCCGGCGCTGGATGCCGATGAGCGCGAGCTTTTCGGACTCGCCCCGGCGTTCGATGACTTCCGAGGCCAGCCGGTCCAGGGTCCGGGCCATCTCCCGGCTGCCCAGCACGGTGCGGCACTGTTCCATGGCGGCGTCCTACTTGACGAGGCTGCGGCGGCAGAAGTCCACGGCCGGGTTGGAGAGATCCTCGACCTCGGGCCAATAGAGCTTGAGGCGCATGAGCCCGAAGAGCAGCGTGACGAGGATGAGCGCGGTCTGCCGCTCGGGCACGCCCTCCTGGATGGCGTCCTTGGCCTTGGCCTTGCGCAGGCAGTCCTCGAAGAAGGATTCCATGCGGTAGACCAGGGAGGCCATGGATTTCTTGGCCGCGTCCAGGATGCCGTAGGTGGAGAGCACGATCTTGATGTCGGCCTCGTTCGCGCGCACGAAGGAAAGATGGTTCTCCAGAACCTTTTCTATGGTCCCGTAGGCGCCGTCGGTCGTCTCCCGGCACTGGACGATGAAGCGGGAATAGGCCTCCTCCAGGTCGCGCAGGATCTGGAGCAGGATGTCCTCCTTGCTCTCGAAGTGGCGGTAGATGGTGCCTTCGGATATGTTCGCCTGCTTGGCCAGGCTGGCTGTCGTGGTCCTGTGGAAGCCCACCTCGGCGATCATTTCCTTGGCGGTGTTGAGGATGAGTTCCTTGGTCGTCATGGCGGAACCTCGGTTTCGTTGTCGAGCCGATCCGGTCGCTGGCGCGGCCCGGCGGCCTGAAGTGATCGCTCAATCAGGAGCTTGGGCGACGTTAGCCCAAGCCCGCATCGTGGTCAACAGACCGGGTTCGGCGGTCAACTTCCTGTTTGACAAAAATGGGCCGCGGTCTTACCTCTGTTTGCCGCGCAGAGCGCAAGGAGGAAGACATGATCGAACTCACCCCGTCCGCGAAAAAGCAGCTGGAAGGCTACTTCGCGGACAAGGATGTCACCCCCGTCCGGGTCTACCTGTCCACGGGCGGCTGAGCGGGGCCTCGGCTCTCGCTGGCTCTGGACGAGCCGCATCAGGACGACGAGACATTCAACGAAGGCGGATTCACGTTTCTGGTCGAAAAGGATCTCCTGACCCAGACCGGGACCATCCAAATCGACATGACCTACTACGGGTTCTCGGTCACCTCCGAGAAACCCGTCGGCGGAGGAGGCGGCGGTTGCTCCTCCGGCTCTTGCAGCACGGGCGGATCCTGCGGAACAGGCGGATCCTGCTCCTGCTGACCTTTTCGGACCAATGGCCGGGGCGGCGTCCGAAAGGATGCCGCCCCGGAATTTTCCGGCGGCATCCGGCAGTGCGCTCCCAGGCCTGAACATCCCAAGGAGGATATGCCCATGGTCGAACTTTCCGATGCCGCGAAAAAGCAGCTCGAGGACTACTTCTCGGACAAGACCGCGAGCCCCATCCGGGTCTACGCCGGAGGCGGCTGCTGCTCCGGACCCCGTCTGGCCCTGGCTCTGGACGATCCGCGCGAGAACGACGACAGCTTCGCCGCCGGAGGGTTCACCTTCCTGGTGGACAAGGCCCTCCTGGCCCAGACCGGGAACATCCGCGTGGACATGACTCCCTACGGCTTCTCCGTGGAGTCGGACAATCCGCTGGAAGGCGGCGGATCCTGCGCCTCCTCGGGCACCTGCGGCGGCTGCGGCAGCAGCGGCAGCTCCTGCGGCGGCTGAGCCGACGAACCTGACGCCGAAGGGCGGTTTCCCACGGGAAGCCGCCCTTTCCTTTTGTCCGCGCCTTGCCGCTGGCCCTGAATTGGGGTAAGCCACCCTCCCATGCATGAACTTTCCCTGGTGCAGAGCATGATGACCATCATCCTCGAGGAGCGCGACCGGCACGACCTGGGCAAGGTCAGCCGGGTGCGGGTGCGCAACGGCGCCCTGGCCGGAGCCGTCACCGAGGCCCTGACCTTCGCCTGGGAGGCCCTGACCCCGGGCTCGGAGCTGGAGGGCGTGGAGCTGATCGTCGAGGAGGTGCCGCTCAAGGTGCGTTGCGGCTCCTGCAAGACCGAGTTCGCCCCCGAGGACCGACACTACATGCCCTGCCCCAAATGCGGCGAATTCCTGGGCCACGAAGTGCTGGCCGGCAAGGAACTGCTCATCGAATCCATCGAGGCCGACTAGGCCCTGGGAGAAGACATGGAAATTCCCGTCGTGCGCAACGTCCTGGAGGCCAACGACCGCCTCGCCGAATCCCTGGCCGCGATCTTCCGGGCCAAGGGCATCCTCTGCCTGAACCTCATGAGCTCGCCGGGCGCGGGCAAGACCTCGCTCCTGGAGCGGACGCTCTCCGACCTCAAGGACGAATTCCGCATGGCCGTCATCGAGGGCGACCTCCAGACCGACAACGACGCCCGCCGCGTGGCCGCCACCGGGGCCCAGGCCGTGCAGGTCAACACCGAGGGCGGCTGCCACCTGGACTCGGGCATGGTCCTGGACGCCCTGAAGAGCATCGACACCGAGGGCCTGGACATCCTCTTCATCGAAAACGTGGGCAACCTGGTCTGCCCGGCCGAGTTCAACCTGGGCGAGGACCACAAGATTTCGATTCTCTCGGTCACCGAGGGCGACGACAAGCCCGAAAAATACCCGCTCATGTTCCACATCTCCTCGGTCATGCTCCTGAACAAGACCGATCTGCTGCCTTATGTGGACTTCGACCTGGAGCGGGCCTCGGCCCACGCCCGCAAGCTGAACGCCGAGATCCACGTCCTGCCCGTGTCCTGCAGGAACGGCGAGGGCCTGGACCAATGGTACGGCTGGCTGCGCCGGGCCCGGGCCGCCAAACGCGGCTGAACCGATCCCGCGACCGCAAGGGCCGCCCCGCCGGGGCGGCCCTTTTTTCGTCCCGCCGGACCCAGGCCCCACCCGGGAACCCTTTCACGGCGTGATGCCCAGGGGGCCTTGTCCTCCTTCGATCCTCGCGGGGCATGGACTTTTGCGACGGTTGTGTTATCGTGCGCCCGCGATGCAGCTTCTTGGCATTTTTATCGAATGATTTCGGGTAATTGGTTTTGTGACACAGCGGCTTTCGCCGCGCCAGTCCCGGACGGAGGGTCCATGTCCTTCAGCCTATTTCCCAAGTCCCCAAAGTTCTTCGATCTCTTCAGGGAGCAGAACCGCACCATTGTCCAGGCGGCGACGGTCCTCGAAAAAATCGTGCAGGAAGCGGGAGATTGCGAGGAACGTTGCCAGACCGTGAACATGATCGAAGCCGAAGGCGACGTCATCACCCGCAAGATCACCCATCAGCTCTCCACCACCTTCATCACCCCCATCGACCGCGAAGACATCCACGAGATCAACGTTTCCCAAGAAGCCATCCTGAACTACATCCAGGCCATATCCGCGCGCATCGGCGTCTACGGCTTCGCCCGGGTGCGCTTCCCGGCCCGGCGCATGGTCTCCAACCTGCGGATGATGGTCACCGAAATCGGGGCCATGCTGGCCAAACTCGGCGGCAAGGAAGAGGTCGAGCTGAACGTCCGACGGGTCAAGGAACTCAAGGGCGAATGCGAGATGCTCCTGTTGAGCGGCCTGGCCGAGATCTACGACGTCTCGGCCAAGGACAACTGCGCGAACATCCTGGAGATCATCAAGTGGAACCAGGTGTACGACCGCATCGACAAGGCCGTGGCCCGCAGTTGGGGCCTGGCCAAAACCATCGAAGGAATCGTGCTCAAGAATGCCTGATCCGTTCGTTCTCCTCGTCGGCGTCGTGATCGTGGCCCTGGTCTTCGACTTCACCAACGGCGCGCACGACACGGCCAACGCCATCGCCACCATCGTCTCCACCAAGGTTCTCTCGCCGAGGAGCGCTGTGCTCATGGCCGCCGTGCTCAACCTGGCCGGGGCCTTCATCGGCACGAAGGTGGCCCACACCATCGGCTCGGGCATCGTCCACCCGGACATGATCAGGGGCTGCCAGGCCCTGACCCTGGCGGCGCTGGGCGGCGCCATCCTCTGGAACCTGCTCACCTGGTACCTGGGCCTGCCCTCCTCGTCCTCGCACGCCCTCATCGGCGGGCTCATGGGCGCGGCCGTGGCCTACCGGGGCTTCGGCACCCTGCACTATCTGTCCATCGCGGAAAAAATTCTCCTGCCCCTGGTGCTTTCGCCCCTGGCGGGATTCCTGGCCGGATACGCGCTCATGCTCGGGCTCTCCTGGGCCTTCCACGACGCCTCGCCACGAGGGGTGAACCACGCCTTCCGCAAGCTCCAGATCCTTTCCTCGGCCTTCATGGCCACCAGCCACGGCATGAACGACGCCCAGAAGACCATGGGCATCATCACCCTGGCCCTGTTCGTGGGGCACGAGATTCCCGACCTCAGCGTTCCCTTCTGGGTCAAGCTGGCCTGCGCCTGCGCCATGGCCATGGGCACGGCCATGGGCGGCTGGAAGATCGTCAAGACCATGGGCCACAAGATCTTCAAGCTGGAGGCCGTGCACGGTTTCGCGGCCGAGACCTCGGCGGCGGTGGTCATCACCGGGGCATCGCTCTTCGGCGCGCCCATCAGCACCACCCACACGATCTCCACCGCCGTGCTCGGCGTGGGCTCCTCCAAGCGCCTCTCGGCCGTGCGCTGGGGCATCGCCGGAAACATGGTCGTGGCCTGGGTTCTGACCCTGCCGTGCTCGGCCCTCATGGCCTGGATCATCTTCGAGCTGCTCGGCCTGCTCGGTCTCACCGGCGTCTTGGCCGCCCCCGGCGTTTGACATTTCTCCCCGAGGCGTTATCTGAAAGGGCCGGTTTCACCGGCCCATTTCTTTTCAAGGAGCACGACATGAGCGATTCCTGCAAAAGCTGTCCTTCGTCCGGCTCGGGCTGTTCGCCCGACTCCTGCGGCCAGAAGCCCGAGGACGTGAAGCTCAAGAAAGTCCTCTCGCGCATCAAGCACAAGTTCGTGGTCATGTCCGGCAAGGGCGGCGTGGGCAAGAGCACCGTGGCCTCCAACATCGCCGTGGCCCTCTCCCTGGCCGGGAAAAAGGTCGGCCTGCTGGACGTGGACGTGCACGGCCCCAGCGTCCCGCGCCTGCTGGCCATGGGCGGCCAGAAGCCGCACTTCGGCGAGGAGGTCATCGAGCCCCTGCCCTGGAGCAAGACCCTTTCGGTCATGTCCCTGGGCTTCATGCTCCCGGACAAGGAGCAGGCCGTGATCTGGCGCGGCCCGGTGAAGATGGGCCTCATCCGCCAGTTCATCCAGGACGTGGCCTGGGGCGACCTGGACTACCTCGTGGTGGACTGCCCCCCAGGCACCGGTGACGAACCCCTGTCCACGCTCCAACTCCTGGGGCAGGACGCCAGGGCCGTGGTCGTGACCACGCCCCAGGGCGTGGCCGTGGACGACGTGCGCCGCTCGGTGTCCTTCGTGCGCCAGGTGGGCAACGAGGTCTTCGGCATCGTGGAGAACATGAGCGGCTTCGTCTGCCCCGGCTGCGGCCAGACCCACGACATCTTCACCAAGGGCGGCGGCGAAGCCCTGGCCCGGGAGATGGGCGTGCGCTTCCTGGGCCGCATCCCGCTGGACGCCGAGGTCGTGCGCTCCGGCGACGAGGGCTACCCCTTCCTGAAGGTCCACGGCGACACGCCCACGGGCAAGGCCATGCGGACCATCATCGAGCCCATGCTGGCCCTGGGCTGAACCTGGGTCTTTCGAAGAAAGAAAAGGCGGGCCTCGGCCCGCCTTTTTTCATGCCTCCACATCTCCCGGCGCGGTCTTGAGCCGGAAGCGGAAATCCGCTCCCTCGGCTCCGGGGGCGGTTTCGGCCAGCCAGACATCGCCGCCGAAGTTGCGCGCGATCTGGCGGCAGATGGCCAGGCCCAGGCCGGCGCTGCCGTTCTTGTCCACGGCGTTGGGGTCCACCCGGAAGAAGCGTTCGAAGACCTTCTCCCGGTAGTCGGCGGGCACGCCGGGCCCCTGGTCGCGCACAGAGAACTCCACCCATTCCGGCCCGGCCTGGACCGAAAGGATCACGGTCCCGCCTTCGGGACTGTGGCGCAGGGCGTTGCCCCCCAGATTGTGGAAGATTTCCAGCAGGCCCTGGGCCTCGGCCAGCACCGGCAGCGGCGTGTCGGGCAGCTCGGAGACGAGCCGCACGCGCTTCTCCGCCGCCGTCGGGGCCAGGTCGGCCAGGGCCTCCTCGGCCACCAGCCCGGCGTCCACCGCCACCGGCTCCACCCGCCGCCCGGACTCCTCGGACCGCGCCAGGGCCAGCATGGCCGTGAGCACGCCCTCCATGTGGCGGGAATTGCGGATGATGGTCGAGAGAAAGGCGGTGCGGCCCTTGTCGTCCGGCGGCGGGGCGTCGCGCAGGGTCTCGGCGTAGCCCCGGATGCTCGTCAGCGGGGTGCGCAACTGGTGCGAAACGTTGGTCACGAAGTCGCGCAAGGCCCGCTCACCCCGGCGCAAGGCGCTCACGTCGTGGAACACGAGCACCACCCGGCGTCCGGCGGGCTCCACGAAAGGCACCACGCTGACCCGCAGCTGCCGGTCCCCGGGCAGCTCCAGATCCAGTTCCTCGCGCCGGTCCTCGGACGCCGCCAAAACCCGCAGCACGGCGTCCTGAAGCTCCACGCGCCGGGTCAGTTCGAGCACGGTCTTGCCCGGGGCCGTGAGCGGCAGGGGTATGATCTCGTGCATGGCCCGGTTGAAGGTCAGCAGACGCCCCTGGCAGTCCAGGACCATGACCCCTTCGGACAGGCCCTCGAACATGGCCTTGAGCTGTTCCTTCTGGGTTTCGATGGTCGAGACGTGCAGTTCGATGCTGGCGGCCATGGCGTTGACGGCCTCGGCCAGGGGCCGGAACTCGCCGCGCGGCGGGGCCCAGAGCCGGTCCTGATAGCGGCCCGCGCCGATGGCCTTGGCGCGTTCGGCCACGGAGCGCACACTCCTCGTCAGACTGCGGGTCAGCAGCCAGGAGAGCAGAAGCACCAGGGCCAGGGCCGAGGCGAAGCCCCAAAGCAGGCCGCCGCGCACCTCCGCCAGCCGCGACCGCACCTGGGACACGGGAATGGCCACACGCAGCACCCCGGCGGGCAGGGCTCCCGCGGCCTCCACGCGCCGCGCGGCGTAGAGCATGTCCTTGCGCAGGGTGGCGCTGTAGCGCACGTCCATGCCCTGGCCCCCGGCCAGCGCCTGGAGCACCTCCGGCCGCCGGGAGTGGTCCTCCAGCCCGCCGAGGCCCTCGAAGCTCACCTCCGAATCGGCCAGGACGCGGCCGTGGTCGATGAGGCTGATGCGGATGCCGGAGCGGGCGCCCAACGTCTCCACCCAGGCCTCGAGCCGGGCGGGGTCGTCGATGGGCGCGTGGTCGGCCAGAAGCCAGCGCACGGCTTCCAGATGGCGGACGGCGCGCTGCTCAGTTTCGGAAAGCAGTTCGCGCTCGGTCCAGGACAGAGAAAAAACGAGCAGACCCAGGAGTACGAGGAGCACGCCCCAGCCCCAGGCCAGAAGACGGGCCCGAAAGGATTCCAACATGGTCGACCTCCGACGCTGCCCGCTGCCTAGCACGGTTGGGGCCGACCCGTCATCCTCCCTAGAAGCCGCTCATGCAGTCGTACAGCTCCTGGCTGACCTCCACGCGGACGCGGCCGTCCTCCTCGCGCACGCGCACGTTCAGCTCCGGCACCAGGGCCATGTCCTCGGCCACCTCGTGCCACTTGGCCAGCAGAACCTCCGCCTCGCCCGGCTCGGAGGCCACGTTCTCGGCCAGAACCCATTCGGAATCGCTCATGCTCTCCCCCTTCAGACGTATTCCCGCCGGTTCAGGCCCAGCAGGCAGAAGACTTCATAGGTGATGGTGCCCCACCAGCCCGCCAGTTCCTCGGGCGTGATGGTCTCGCCTTCGCCGCCCAGCAGGTGAACCAGGTCGCCGGGCTTGACTTCGGGCAGGCCGGTGACGTCCACGGCCGTGAGCTGCATGCAGACCCGGCCCAGGATGGGCGCGCGCCTGCCGTGCACGAGCATGGCCCCCTTGTTGGACAGCCCCCGGCTGTAGGCGTCGGCGTAGCCCACGGCCACGATGGCCACAGTCATGTCGGTGGGAGCCTTGAAGGTCCGGCCGTAGCTGATGCTCACGCCCTTCTTCAGGGGATGCACCGCCACCACCGGAGTGCGCACCTCCATGGCGGGCTTGAGCCCTCGGCCCAGCTCGGCCAGGTCCGTACCCAGGAAGGGGTTGCAGCCGTAAAGCGCGATGCCCGCGCGCTGGGACTGGTGGTGCAGAGTCTTGTGGGCCAGGATGCCCGCCGAGTTGGCCAGGTTGGCCTCGACCTTGAACCCGGCCTCGGCCAGGGCCGCCAGGGCCTCGTCGAAGATGCCCCCCTGCTCCCGAACGAACTCCCCGCCCTCGGGGTCGTCGGCCGTGGCCAAGTGGGAGCTGGCCATCACCGGCTTGACGCCGGGCAGGGCCTTGAGCCGCTCCAGCAGAACGCCGAGGTCGTCCCGGACGAAGCCCAGCCGGGCCATGCCGGTGTCGAACTTGAGGCTCACCGGCAGCGGGCGGCCCCACTGCTCGGAACGGCGGTGGATTTCCTCCAGTTGGGCGAAGCCGCCCACGAAGGGGATGATGTTCTGGTCGAAGAGGGCGTCGTACTCCTCGCCGTCCAGGGGCCCCAGCAGCGAGACGATGCGCCCCGCGCAGCCCGAGAGGCGCAGCTTGACCCCCTCCTCCACGGTGCCCACGGCGAAGGTTTCGGCCCCCGCCTGGGCCAGGACGCGGGCCACCTGCACGAGCCCGTGGCCGTAGGCGTCGGCCTTGATGACCGGAATGACCGCGCCCCCGATCTTGCACAGCAGGCGGTAATTGGAGGTGATGCGGTCCAGGTGGATGCGGGTGCGGATCTTGTTGTAGGTGATGGTCATGGAGGCTCCCGCCGGTCAGGGCTTGCGGAGGATGTAGAAGACGTAGCCGTAGCTCGTGCCGTGGCGGCGGAAGATGTCCATCTCCGCCTCCTCGGCGGCGATGACTTCCAGGGCCTCGGAGTCGTCCGCGCGGCGGACGCGCATGGCCTCCAGGTTGCGCCGCAGGGGATCGTAGTAGTCCTTGCGCCAGGCCGACAGCGGCAGTGGAAAGGAGCCCAGGATGTCGTACCCGGCGGCGCGGGCCGCCTCCATGTTGGCCGGGGCCTGCCGCATCCCGGGGTAGCCGGTCTCCCAGTAGCGGACGGCCTCCTGAGGCGGATCGGAGACGAGCCAGGCCAGCTCGGTGCAGGCCAGGACGCCGCCGGGCCGGAGCAGCCGCTTCCAAAGCCGCAGTCCCCGGTCGAAGCCCAGGTTGTAGATGGAGCCCTCGGCCCAGATCAGGTCGAAGGAGCCGTCCTCGAAGGGCAGCTCGGCCATGTCCGCGGCCAGGGTCTCCAGGCGGCCGTCGAGGTCCGCCGCCCGGGCGCGGGCGCGCAGTTCGTCAAGGAAGGGCTCGTGGAGATCCACCGCCGTGATCCGGGCTCCGGGCAAGGCCCGCGCCAGAACCAGGGTCTGCATGCCCGGGCCGCAGCCCAGGTCCAGCACGTGCAATTCCTCCGGCAGGCTTCCGGCCAGGACCAGCGCCCGCAGGGTTGAGGCCTCGTCGCCGGGCCCCTGGCGGGGCAGGTTCCGATGCGCCTCGAAAAAAAAGTCGGAATTCATGATCCGGTCATTTCCTCTTGAAGAGTTTCTCCAGGTCGGCCTCGTTGAAGGCCACCAGCGCGGGCCGCCCATGCGGGCAGTAGTCCCGCTCCGGACAGTCCAGCCACGCGGAGAGCAGGGCCAACGCCTCGTCCCGGGCCAGCACGTCGCCCGCCTTGATGGCCGAGCGGCAGGACAGCATGGTCCAGAGACCGGCGAGATTCCTGGATTGCCCGCTCACCGCGGCCCGGAAATACTCCATTGCCTTGCCGGCATCAAGTCCCGGCGGCACGGCGGTCAAGGCCAGACGCCCGGCTCCCGCCTCGCGGAAGCCGAAGCCCAGACGCCGCAGGTCCGCGCCGACCTCCTCCAGCAGCTCGGCCTCGGACGGGTGCAGGTCCAGCTCCAGGCCCACGGCCAGGGGCTGGGACTCGCCCCGGGTACGGCCCGAGCGCATGTTCTCGAAGAGCACCCGCTCGTGGGCCGCGTGCTGGTCCAGCAGGGCCAAGCCGTCGGGAGTGCGCAGCACGAGATAGGTGTCGGCCACCTGTCCCAAGTAGGTCAGGCCGGAATCGCCCAGGGACACGGGCGCGGAGGCGGCCGAGGGAGACTGGGGGCGCGGCGGGGACGGGTCGGCCGGCCGCTGGGCCTCGCCCCCCCTCCCGGCGGAAAAAGGCGCGACCGGGGACTCGCCGTAGGAGGAACGGAACTCGCGGTAGGAGCCGAACTTGGGCGGCTCCACGGGCAGCGCGCGCTGGGAGGGCGCGGCGAGGGACTCCCGCTCCTCGCGGGACGGCGGCGTCTCGAAGAACGCCGTGGGAGCCATGACCTCCAGGGCCTGGAGCAGGGCCCGCCGAACCAGGGAGAAGATCGCGCCCTCGTCGCGAAAGCGCACCTCCAGCTTGGCCGGATGCACGTTCACGTCCACCTCGTCCGGGGGCAGCTCCAGAAACAGCGCCAGCTGGGGGAATTCCGAGGTCAGCAGACGGCCCTGGTAGGCGTTGCGCGCGGCCCGGGTGAGCAGCCGGTCCTGCACGGCCCGGCCGTTGACGAAGCAGAGGATGCGGTCGCCCCGGCCCTGGGCCGTGGCCGGGTCGCCCGCCAGGCCGCGGGCCCGCGCGCCGTCGAGGTCGAAATCGAAGGGCCGCAGCCCCTGGCAGACCGCCGGAGGCCAGAAGCGGGCCAGCCGCGCGGCCAGATCCTGACCCGGAGGCAGGCGGAACGACTCGCGGCCGTCCAGGGTCAAGGAAAAGGCCGCGTCCGGCCGGGCCAGGCTCATGCGCATGAGGATGTCCTGGCAACGCCGGGCCTCGGTGGCCTCGGAGCGCAGAAACTTGAGCCGGGCGGGCACGCTCTGGAACAGCCCACGCACCTCCACCCGGGTGCCGGCGGCCAGGGCCGCCGGGCCCTCGTCGCGCAGCCGTCCGTTCTCCACCTCCACGTAGCGGGCCTCGGACTCCCCGGGGAAGCGCGAGGTCATGCGCAACAGGGACACCGAGGCGATGCTCGGCAGGGCCTCGCCACGGAAGCCGAAGGTGGCGATGCGCCAAAGATCGGCGGTCGAGACGATCTTGCTCGTGGCGTGGCGGGTCACGGCCAGGGCCAGTTCGCCCGGCGGCACCCCGCCGCCGTCGTCCTGCACCGCGATGAGGGCCAACCCGCCGCGCGACAGTTCCACGTCCACGCGCCGGGCCCCGGCGTCGAGGCTGTTCTCGGCCAGCTCCTTGACCACGCTGGAAGGGCGTTCGACCACCTCCCCGGCGGCGATCTGATTGCGCAGGGCCTCGGGCAGGAGGACGATGGGACGCCGGGACATGGCTAGAACTCGAAAAGATTCACCGTGATGGCCACACGGTTGTCGTCGTAGCCCTGCTCGAAGGAGAGCATGAGGTCGAAGCACTGGTGCCGCCAGGTCAGGCTCAGGAAGCGGTTGACCGAGCTGCCCATGAGCAGATCGTAGCGGAAGTCCGCGCCCAGGATGAGATCGCGGGTCAGGTAGTAGTCGCCGCCCACGCGCAGCATGTTGTAGTCCCGGTCGCGGTAGCGCTTGTACTCGTGGACCTTCTCCAGGAAGTCCAGGCCGAAGAAGAGGTCGCCCAGATACTCCTTCTCCACGCGCACGAAGTGTTCGTGCTCGGTGACGGCACTCTGGTAGGGCGAGTAGCGCGTGCGCGAAATGAGGCTCAGGTATTGCTCGGGCTTGTAGGTCAGCTCCAGGGTGGTGTCGGTGAAGGGGCGGCGCGGGTAGAGGTTCACCAGATCCTGGCGCTGGGCCTCCTCGTAGTCGTAGCCCTGCTCCAGCCGCAGGCGCAGGAAGTCGAGATAGTCCGTGGCCAGGGCGGGCCGGGCGTCCGTGCCGTCCGAAACCAGGGTCACCCGGTCGCGGCGGCGGTCCAGCACGTTGGTCAGCGAGAACGTGCTGACGTTGCGGCCCATGAGCCGGTCGCGGTCGTCGAAATAGGGCAACCGGGACTGGCCCGTGATCCGGGGCATGTAGGAGTATTCCAGGCGCGGCACGACGGAGTGCTTCATGGCCATCCAGCGGCTCTGCCCGGCGTTGGCCAGGCTCGGGGCCAGACTCTCCCGCCGCAGGTCGAAGGCCCGGTAGAACTCGGTGAAGGCGTCGAAACCCATCTCGTAGTTGGTGCGCGAGAGGAAGGAATTGTCCGAGGTGTGCGCGCCCTCGGAGACTCCGGCGGAGTTCACGTAGGGAGCCTCGTTGCCCCAGCGGTCCACGCCGTACATGGTCTGGCGGATGCCCGCCCGGGGGATGACCGAGCCGTAGCGCGAGGACAGGGGCAGGCTCACCGTGGGGCTGGTGTCCAGACGGTGGCCGGTGGTGCCGGACTCCCGCCAGTAGTAGCCGTATTGGGCGTCGCCCTGGAACTCCAGCGGGGTGGCGCCGATGCGGTTCTTGTAGGCGAAGGCGTCCAGTTCCGGCACGCGCTGGAGCGTGGGATCGTCGCCGCTCTTGCCGTTGCCGTTCCAGTAGGCCAGGTTCTGGGTATACTGCGCGGTTCCGGCCACTCCGAAACCGTCCCAGGAGCGCGAGATCTGGGCCGTGCTCGTGCGGTTCTGGGCGTCCAGGGAGTCGAGATCGCGGCCGAAGCGGTCCAGGAACTCCTGGCGGCTGCGAAGATAACCCATGCTCCCGGAACGGAACTCGCGCAGGTAGTTCTGGTCCGAAACCATGTCCACGTCCAGCAGGGTCTTCCACTTGGTGGACTCGGGCAGGTGGCCGTCATACTTGCTGCGCCACCACCAGCGGCTGCGGTTGGGCCGGGTCAGGCCGTCGCCGCGGAAGACGCGGTCCTCCTCGGCCTCGGTCCTGGCCACCTTGGCGTCGGACAGGATGTCGAAACGCCACAAGCCCTTGGTCCGGGCGTCCTGGGCGTGCCGGAACTCCAGGCCCTGCATGTAGCCGCGCCTGCTCATCCAATTCTGGTTGAAGGTGACGTCCATCTCGTCGTTGATGGCCCAGTAGTAGGGAATGTTCAGACCGAATCCCAGGCGGTCGCTGCGGTAGACCTCGGGCATGAGCACGCCGCTCTGGCGCTTCTTCATCCCCGGAATGGCGGTGTAGGGCAGGTAGGCCACGGGCATGTCCTTGACCCGCAAGGCCGAATGCCAGACCTGGGTCCGGCCGTCGATGTTGATCTCGCCCTCGCGGGCCGTCAGCGACCAGGCCGGGCTCGCCCCGACGCAGCGCGTGACCGTGGCGTTCTTGAAGGAGTAGATGGCGCCCTTATGCTTCTGCACATACTCGGACTCGAGGAAGACATGCGGCTTGGAGACGAAGACCTTGCCGCGCTTGAGCCAGCCCACGCCGGAGGACAGGTCGAACTCGGCCTCCTCGGCCTCCAGGATGTCGCCCTCCCAGTTGACCCGGACGTTGCCCTTGAGGAAAACCCAGCGGGTGGCCTCGTAATAGCGGGCGAAATCGGCGCGCAAGATGTTGCGGCCCTGGGAGAGGGTCACCTCGCCCTGGGCCTCCACGTACTTGGCGTCGTGCTCGGTGACGACCTTTTCGGCCGAAAAATGCCACGGAGCCTCGGGATCGGCCGGAGCGGAGGACGAGACCACGGCGGCGTCGGGGCTCGAAAGGGACGGCGCCTCCGGGGGCAGAAACTCCCGCAGTTCGGTGGGCGAACTGACCTTGCCCGGCAGGGCCAGGGGCATGCCCGCCAGAAGCACGGCCACCAGGGCCACCGAGAACAACCGTCGCGCCACGTCGCGCCGCAAACCGCCTCCCGCCTAGTTCCCGAGATGCGGGTCTTCCCGCTCCAGGTAGTCCCGGACGTACTCGCGGGCCGCGTCCTCCAGAGAGGTGAAGGGGGCCTCGTAACCCGCCGCCCGGAGCTTGCCCATCTCCGCCTGGGTGAAATACTGGTACTTGCCGCGCAGGCCCTCGGGCATCTCCATGTACTCGATGACCGGCTCCAGGGAGAGGGCCGCGAACACCGCTCGGGCCAAATCGTTCCAGGTCCGGGCCTTGCCCGTGCCCACGTTGAACACGCCGTTGGCCTCCGGGTGCTCCAGAAGCCACCACATCACGTCCACGCAGTCCTTGACCCAGACGAAATCGCGCATCTGCCCGCCGTCCGGGTAGTCGGGGTGGTAGGACTTGAACAGGCGCATGCGCCCGGTCTCGCGGATCTGCTTGCGGGCCTTGCAGATCACGCTCATCATGTCGCCCTTGTGGAACTCGTTGGGCCCGAAGACGTTGAAGAACTTGAGCGAAGCCAAGCGCTCCAGGGCCCCGGAGCGCAAGGCCCAGAGGTCGAAGAGCTGCTTGGAGTAGCCGTACATGTTCAGGGGCTTGAGCCGCTCCAGCCCGGCATGGTCGTCGGAGAAGCCCAGGGAGCCGTCGCCGTAGGTGGCCGCGCTGGAGGCGTTGATCATCCGCACCCCGTGGTTCAGCGCGAAGCGGCAGAGCATCTGGGTGTAGCGGTAGTTGTTCTCCATGAGGTGGTCGGCGTCGGGCTCGGTGGTCGAGGAATTGGCGCCCATGTGGATCACCGCGTCGGTCTCGAAGGGATCCTCACCCTTGAGCAGCATCTTGAAGAACTGGTCCTTGTGCAGGTAGTCCTCGTACTTGAGGTTCACCAGGTTCTTCCACTTCTCGTCCCGGCCCAGCTCGTCCACCACCAGAATGTCCGTGACGCCCATCTGGTTGAGCTTCCAAACCATTGCGCTGCCGATGAATCCGGCGCCGCCGGTGACTATGTACATGCGCGCTCCTTGAGGATCCGGTCCAGTTTCGAAAAAATCTAAACAATTCTCATAATGGCTTTCCGGGACGGACGCAACCGGCGCGGGCCGGGACTTTTCACCCCCGCGCCGGGGCCGCCGAGGCCGTGGCGGGGCTGGCGCGCGCCGCGGGCAGGCTCAAGGAGGTCATCCGCTCGGCCCGCGACGCCGGATGAGCCGCTGCCCGGCCGCCTTACGGGATTCTTTCCTTGCAACGCGGAGTCGGTTCTCCTATACTGTTCACAATGACTTTTCATTTCCATCACTCAGGAGAGAGAACCCCAACGATGCCAAGGAGATGATCATGAAACACATGCAACGTTCGCTGGTCGCCATGGCCGCGCTTCTGCTGCTGGCCTCCACGGCCTTCGCCGCGCCCAAGATGACCCCCAAGGTCGACAACTTCATCCTCTTCCAGGACTACTCCGGTTCCATGGCCATGGACTACAAGGGCGGCGCCAAGACCAAGATCGCCCTGGCCAAGGAAACCCTTCTGGCCATGAACGCCAAAATCCCGGCCCTGCCCTACAAGGGCTCCCTGTACACCTTCGCCCCCTACGGCAAGTTCCAGGAACTCAAGCCCTACGACAAGGCGGGCCTGGACGCGGCCATCGGCAAGATCAAGACCGACTACGAGATCTACGGCCGCCAGACCCCCATGGGTGACGGCCTGATGTCCCTCGACCCGGTCATCGGCACCAGCTCCGGCCGCATCGCCGTGGTCCTGCTCACCGACGGCGAGAACAACCTGGGCACCGACCCCGTGGCCGAGGCCAAGGCCCTCTACGCCAAGTACGGCAACCGCCTCTGCATCCACGTGGTCAGCTACGCCGACACCGCCCACGGCAAGCGCATCGTCGACGAGCTGCGCGCCATCTCCAAGTGCGCCGTGTTCGTCGAGGGCGCGGCCCTCAAGGACGGCGCGGTCATGGACCAGTTCGTGAAGGACGTCTTCTACGACATGGGCGCCGCTCCCGCCGCCTCCGACAAGGAAGTGATCGTCTTCCGCAGCCTGAACTTCGGCTTCGACAAGTTCGCCATCACCGACGAGATGATCCCCTCCCTGGAGCAGGCCCTTCTGCTGCTCAAGCAGCGTCCCGAGATGGAGATCGTGGTCGAAGGCCACACCGACTCCATCGGCACCGAGGTCTACAACCAGGGCCTGTCCGAGCGCCGCGCCAAGTCCGTCTCCGACTGGCTGGTGAAGAACGGCATCGACTCCCAGCGCATCGAGTCCGCGGGCTACGGCAAGATGAAGCCCAAGTACGACAACTCCACGGCCGAGGGCCGGGCCCTCAACCGCCGGGTTGAAATCCGCAGCAAGTAGGTGTAAGCCGATTGCATCCGGCCGGGGGCGGTCCTTCGGGACCGTCCCCGCCGGACAACAATCTCACCCCCTTGCCGAGATCATGAACACGAAAGCCTTTCTCCTGAAGCTTCCCCCGATCCTTTTCCTGCTCATCCTGACCGCCGCCCCGGCGGCGCGGGCGCAGGACGGCGCGTTCGCCCCCGGCCAGCCCCAGGCCCTGGTGATCACCGACCCGCAGCAGATGATCCTCGACGAACTGCACGACCGTCTGGCCAGTTTCGCCCGGCAGTGGATCGCCACGCTCAAGCGCAACCAGCTCTCCGGTCCCGGCAACTGCGAGGTCCAGCGCGCCGCCGACGGCCGCTACGTGGCCCGCTACAACGCCATCCGCGACGACGACGCGCCCATCTGCCAGGTCCGGGCCTCGACCTACAAGCCCGGGGCCTACATCGGCTCCATCCTTTACAAGGTGGAGGTCTTCGAGAGCTACGGCGACACGCCCCAGGCGGCCAAGGCCGGGCCCTTCCAGGCCGCCTCCCGGACCACGCTGAACGAGATCTTCAGCATCGCCAACAAGGACACGGCCTGGTCCGCGCCGCGCTAGACCGGCCGGAGCGCAACGGCTTTTTCCGGGCGGCGGGGGATGAATCCCGCCGCCTCTTTTTTCGCCCACCACAATGAAAACGACCGGTCGACGGGTGCTCCCCGCCGACCGGCCGCGATCGTTCCAGCGTATGAGACTGCGCTGCGCGCCTATTCCCCGACCTTGGCCTTGATCGCCTGGCCGATCTTGCGGCCCAGCTCCACGCACTGGCCCAGAGCCTCGTGGGTCGGCACGTTCTTGGCCTTGACCCCGGGCTCCACGACCTCCATGTTCATGTCGGTCAGGGCCTGGGTCAGGATCTTCACGCACTCGCCGCTCCAGCCGAAGGAGCCGAAGGCCGCGCCGATCTTGTTCTGCGGCCGCAATCCCTTGACGTAGGTGATGAGGTTGCCCACCAGGGGCAGGATGCCGTTGTTGTGGGTCGGCGAGCCGAGCACCAGGGCGGCGGCGTCGAACAGCTCGGTCATCACCGCGCTGTGGTGGTTGGCCTTGAGGTCCATGATCCGCACCAAAACGCCCTCGTCCATCAGGCCGTCGGCGATGGCCTCGGCCATGGACTCGGTGCTGTGCCACATGGTGTCGTAGGCGATGACCGCCTTCTTGAGGGGCTTCTGGAGGGCGAATTCGCGGTAGGCCTCGAGCACGTAGCGCACGTCCTCGGCCCCGCGCCAGATCAGGCCGTGGTCCGGGCAGAGCATGTCCAGCTCCAGGCCCATGTCGGCCACGGTGGAGAGGGTCTTCAGCACCACCGGGGAGTACGGCAGGACGATGTTGGCGTAGTACTCGGCCATGGCCCGGCGCAGGACCGCGCGATCAACCTGGTCGGCGAAACGCTCGCCCGTGGCCATGTTCTGGCCGAAGGCGTCGTTGGTGAAGGCCAGCTTGTCCGGGGAGACGTAGGTGAGCATGCTGTCCGGCCAGTGGAGCATGCGCGTCTCCAGGAAATGCAGGGTGCGCTTGCCGATGGACAGGGTGGCGCCGCTGGGGACCACCTCCACCGGCCAGTCGGCGGAGGCGTGGAAATGGGCCCGCAGGGCCTTCTCGCCCATGGGCGAGGTGTAGATCTTCTCCGGTTTGTAGCGCTCCACGGCCAGGGCCAGGGAACCCGCGTGGTCCGGCTCCAGGTGGTTGATGACGAAATAATCGATCTTCCGGTCCTGGAGCACCTGGGCGATGCTGCAGAAGGTCCGGGACGCGAACTCCTTGTCCACGGTGTCCACGAGCACGACCTTCTCGTCCAGGATGAGGTAGTTGTTGTAGGTGGTGCCCAGGGGAGACTGGGAATAGCCGTGAAAATTGCGCTTGTTCCAGTCCACCACGCCGACCCACCAGATGTCTTTCTTGATCTCGACCGGACGCATGCGTCACTTCGCTCCTGCTGATGGTTCAAACGGAAAGGGGCCGCCCCGCGCACGGCGGAAGCGGCCTGGAAAATGGTTTCGTTCCGGGCTCAATCCTCGGGCTCGAAGCTTTCCTTGGGCGCCCCGCAGATGGGGCAGGACCAGTCCTCCGGCACCTTGTCGAACGAGGTGCCGGGCTTCACGCCGTTGTCGGGATCTCCGGCGGCGGGGTCATAGACGTAGCCGCAAATGGTGCAGACGTACTTCTTCATGGGGTCCTCGCTTGTGGTCGGCAGTTCACACCCGGCTTCCTTGGTGGAGCCCGGCCCGGCCAACGGCCGGAAGCACTTCCTGGTGCCGCCGCAGATGGGACAGCGCCAGTCGTCCGGCAGATCCTCGAAGCGCGTGCCGGCGGGGATCTTGCCCTTCCGGTCGCCCTTGTCCGGATTGTAGATGTAACCGCAGTTCACCGTCTGGCACTGGTACATCTCCTCGGGCCTGGCCATGGCTCACCTCGCGAAGCGGGGCGGGACCGATGGTCCCGCCCGTTTTGGAATAGTGCCTTATTTGCCCGCCGCCCACAAGCCGTGCAGGTTGCAGTATTCGCGCGCCTTGAGCGAGGCCGGTTTCTTGCCGCAGAGGCAGAACGAGGCCTCGGGCTTGTCCCCGGGCTTGAGCAGCTTGGTGTAGACCTCGTCGTCCGCCGTCAGCTCGATCCACTCGATCCAGTGTTTCTCTTCCATGGGATGCGGCACGCCGCCGACCTTCACGGTCACGGTGTCGCCGGACACCTCGATGACCGGAACGTGTTTCTCGCGGGCCGCGTCCACCGTGTTCTCGGTCATCAGACGCATGGGCTTGCCGCAGCAGACGAGTTCCCCCGCTCCGCCGTGGACCACGAGGACGATGTTGCCGCAGGTATCACACTTGTAAACTTCACCGATGCCGGCCATGAGCGCCTCCTTTGGGTATTGACACCCCTCTACCATTTTTCCGTGTACTCTTCATAGTGGGCCCGAGGATGATCGCAGGCCGGGCAACGCTCGGGAGCCTCCGCGCCCTCGTGCAGGTAGCCGCAGTTGCGGCAGCGCCAGATCACGGTCCCGCCGCGCTTGAAGACGGTCCCATCCTCGAGGTGCTTGGCCAGGGCCTTGAAGCGCCGCTCATGGTAGACCTCGGCCTTGCCGATGGACGTGAAGGCCAGGGCGATGTCCTTGAAGCCTTCCTCCAGGGCCACTTTGGCGAAGTCGGGATACATCTCCGAGTTCTCGTGATGTTCGCCCTCGGCGGCCTGCCGGAGGTTTTCCAGGGTGCTGCCGATGATCCCGGCGGGGAAGGCCGCCGTGATCTCGACCTCGCCGCCCTCAAGGAACTTGTAGAGCCGCTTGGCGTGCTCCTTCTCGTGGTTGGCGGTTTCCTCGAAGATGGCCTGGATCTGGACGTAGCCTTCGTTCTTGGCCTTGCTGGCGAAGTAGGTGTAGCGGTTGCGGGCCTGGGCCTCGCCAGCGAAGGCGGTGAGCAGGTTCTTTTCCGTGCGCGTTCCCTTGAGACGCATGTGTGCCTCCTATGGCCCGATGCACGTCGGGCGTGTTCAGGTTATGTCTCGGTATGGGCGCGCCGCACCTCGGACGCCGAGTCACGACGCGCGGCCGGTAAAGTCGCGGTCACTGGCGCATGGCCCGGCACTCGGGGCAGAGGCCCACGAACTCCAGACTGCAGCCGCTGACCTCGAAGCCATGGGAGTGCTCTTCCGGCAGCTCCGGCAATTCGGGCGGATAGTCCACGTCCACCACCCGCGAGCAGACCGAGCAGCGCAGATGCGGATGCGGCATGGCGTTGCCGTCGAAACGCTTCTGCGCGCCGGCCGGGCCGATCTTCTGGGCCAACCCCTGGGAGCACAGCAGCTCCAGGTTGCGGTAGACCGTGCCCAGACTGATCCGGGGCATGACCCGCCGGACCATGTCGTAGACCTCATCCGCCGTGGGATGGGACGTGACCTTGCAAAGCTCGCTCAGGATCACCTTGCGCTGCCTCGACAACCGTTGCTTTCGTCCTTGCGTGTCCATGGCCTCTCCAAGTAAATCGATAACCATTACTATTAATCGCAAGGGCAAAAGTCAAGGCCTTTCGCGGTCGTCCTCCCAAAACGTTTTAAACCGTGAGGAGTTGCTGAAGATCCGCAGTAGACAGAGCGAGTTCCGGAAGAAACCGCACCCCGAGCTGCCCCGAGTCCACCCAGCGGATTTCGCAGCGCAGATCCTGCAGGGCGCCCTTGTCGTTGAGTCCCGGGACGCTGCAGATGACCTCGTCCCCGACGGCGAAGAGGCTGCCCGCGTTGCCCGCGGCCAGGGTGAAGCGGGCGCCGCCCATGCTGATGTCCACCAGGCCCAGGCGGAAGACCTCGCCGTCCTTGCGCAGCATGGCCTGCCGGTTGAAGACGTAGGCCCGCAGGTAGATGCGGTGGTATTGCCGTCTCTCGGTGAAATCCTGGTTCATGGCCCCCCTCCAGGCGTGTGAAAAAGGGCGGCCTGCTCCAGGCCGCCCTTTCCTCATAGCATCATTGCTTGCGCAAGACCACGGCACGATCAATCATTCTCAAACCTACTGGCGGAACTTGGCCACCAGTTCGGCCAGCTGCTGGGACATCTGGGCCATGCCCTGGATGTCCGCGTTGGCGCTCTGGATGCCGTCGGCCACGTCCTTGGAGAGGCGACTGATGTGCATCACGTTCTCGTTGATGGCGTTGCTCGTGGCCGACTGCTGCTCGGCAGCCGTGGCGATGCTGCGGACCATGTCCACGATGTGGTCGGATTGGCCCACGATCTCGTCCAGAACGCCGCCCGCGTTGCGGGCCATGTCCGCGGTCTTGACCACCCTCCCCTGGGTGTCGGCCATTTCCTTGACCACGTCGGCGGTGCTCTGCTGGATGAGCGAGATGGCCTCCTCGACCTCCTTGGTGGCGGTCATGGTCTTTTCGGCCAGCTTGCGCACCTCGTCGGCCACCACGGCGAAGCCCCGTCCGGCCTCGCCCGCCCGGGCGGCCTCGATGGCCGCGTTGAGCGCCAGCAGGTTGGTCTGGTCCGCGATATCGTTGATCACGCCCATGACTTGGCCGATGTTCTCGGCCCGGGTGGAGAGTTCGCCCAGGGACTGGGCCAGGGACTGGGTGGTCTCGGCCACCTCGTTGATCTCTCCGACGGTCTGCCGGACAACCGCTCCGCCGTCGCGGGCCACCTTGTTGGAGCGGCCCGAGGCGTCGGCGGTGTCCGATGCGTTCTTGGCCACCTCGAGCACCGTGGCGTTCATCTCATCCATGGCCGTGGCCAGTTCCCCGGTCTGGGCCGCGGTGGTGTCCACGTTCCGCGCCAAGCCGTCCATCTGCGTGGAGAGTGTCAGGGAGGCCTTGTGCAGGCTCGCTGAAACCTCCGTGACCTGGTTGGCCACGGTGAGCAGATTCTGGCGCTGGGCCTCGATGTTCTTGCGATCGCGCTCCTCCTGGGAGAGGTCGATGAGCACGCAGATGGCCCCCACGGGAACGCCCTGGGCGTCCTTCAGCGGGGAAACCTCGTAGTGCAGCGGGAACTCCACTCCGTCGGCGCGGGTGTAGCGCACCGTGCCGTTGAGCGAACGCCCCTCCCCGATGGCCTGGCCGGTGATGCTCTTGCCCTCGGTGCCCAGGCGGATGATCTCGGAGGTGGTCCGCCCCAGCAGTTCCTCCTCCTTCTTGCCCAGGATGTTGCGCAGGGGCAGGTTCACGAACTGGAAGCGGCGCGTCTTGTCCGTGACGAAGATGGGCACGATGATGCCGTCCAGCACGCTCTTGTTGTACTGGAGCTGGTCCTTGATCTGGTTGACCATGGCCGCCAGGTTGCGGGCCAGGCCGCCCACCTCGTCCTCGCCCTTGACCTCGAAGGAGGCGTCCAAACGGCCTTCGGCCACCGCGTTGGCCGAGGAGGCGATGCCGCGCACGCGGTTGACCACGGAGAATTTCATGAACAGGAGCAGGGCCGCCAGCAGACCGGCCATGCCGAAGAGCGAGATGGCCGCGTTCTTGTACAGGGTCATGCGCAGCCCGGCGAACTGCTTGGTCAGATCCTGGGCCATGACCATGCTGCCCAGGATGGTCTTGGTCTTGCCGTGGCAGTGATGACAGGCGGGTTCGTTCTTGATGCTCTTGACCTCGACGAAGAAATCCGTGCCGCCCAGGTTGAACAGGCCGCCCTGCTCCACCGGCTCCTTCAGGCTGCGGGTGACGATCTCCCTGCAGGCTTCCGCCGAGCACCATTCAAGCACGCTTTTGCGGATCAGGGTGGCGTCCGTGGAGTAGGTCACATTGCCGTTGAAGTCGGTGAGAAAGGCCGCCATGCCCTTGTAGCGCCGGGAGATGGCGTCGAACTGCTCGGTTGTGCCCGCGTTGTCGCCCCGGGCCATGGGCTTCTCGATGCTCATCTGGACCATGTCGGCGTGCAGCTTGGCCATGTCGTGGGTCTCCGCGAGCATGGACTCCCGCTGCCAATAGGCGTTGGCCAGGAACAGGGTTGTGAACGCGCCGACGGTCAGGAACGAGGTCAGCACCAGGACCTTCATGCCCAGGGACATCTTGCGCAGAATGTTCATGCCGGTCCTCCTAGTGCGCCCCGCCGAAGATCAGCGGCTTGTAGTCGAAGGCGGCGACCCGCTCGGGGTTGTGGCAGACTTCGCAGTCCTTGACCTCCAGCTTGGCCTTGATGAGCGCCTTGTCGCCCCCGGACTCGGCGTGGTCCGCGCCGGGACCGTGGCAGACCTCGCAGCCGGCGTCGGCCATGGCGGGCGTCTTCTCGAAGCTCTCGAAGCCTCCGGGCTTGCCGTAGCCCGTGGCGTGGCAGTGGTAGCACTCGGTCAGTTCGGACGGGGTCAATTTGGCGGCCATGATGCGCACGCTCTTGGCCGAATGGGCTTTTTTCGAATACTTCTTGTAGTTGTTGTATTCTTTTTCGTGACACCCGGCGCAGGCCTCCGTGCCCACATAGCGCCCGGAATCGCCCTCGCCGGAGCCGGACGGAGGATAGGCCAACACCAGTCCCGCAGCCAAGGCTATAATGGCCAGGGGATACATGAAACTCGCCCGCATCGTTCTCCCCCCTCGACAGAATGGAAAAAATTGGAAAATCGCGATGTTCCTTCCTTTTCGTCCTTTTTGCGAACAGCTATAGGGTGTTTCCAGGGATTGGTAAAGACTTCCGGCCGACGGAGGGAGGAAAAAATCAAAAAACGCCGCCGCGACGGGATCGTCGCGGCGGCGTTCATTCGAAAACCGTCGAATCTCTACCAGTCGAGAGTGGATTTGAAGGCCGCGGCCAGTTCTTCCACCGGCGCGCGCAGCACGGTTGCCGCCCCCCGCTTCAGGGACAGCTCCGGTCCCGCGCCCACCCGGCCCAGCAGGCCCAGATCCTGGCCCGCGAACAGGGCCTCGAAGGCCTTCGCCGACTCGGGCCGCACCGTGACCACCAGACGGCTCTGGGACTCCGAATAGAGCAGCGCCGTGTCCAAAAGCCCGGCGTCGGCGGGCGCGGGCGAGAGGTCCAACTCCGCGCCGAGCCTGCCGCCCAGGGCCATTTCGGCCAGGGCCACGGCCAGGCCGCCGTCGGAACAGTCGTGCGCCGCGGTGACGAGGCCCGCCTGGGTGGCGGCGAAGAAGGATTCGTAGCGCTTCCGGGCCGTGCGCAGATCCACCTGGGGCGCGTCCGGGCAGGCCGCGCCCAATTCGGAAGCCAGCTCCGAACCACCCAGTTCGTCGCGGGTGCGGCCCAGGACGTAGACCAAATCGCCCTCGCGCTTGAAGTCCGAGGTGACGCAGCGGTTCACGTCCGGCACGATGGCCAGGACCGAGAAGAGCACCGTGGGCGGAATGGAGATCTTGACCCCGCCGCCCTTGTAGTCGTTCTTCATCGAGTCCTTGCCCGAGACGCACGGAACGCCGTAGCCCCGGCAGAAGTGGGCCAGGGCCTGGTTGGCGCGCACGAGCTGGGCCAGCTTGCGGCGGCCGTCGGGCGTGGACTCGGATTGCACCGGGTCGCACCAGCAGAAGTTGTCCACCCCGGCCATGCGCTTCGGGTCGCCGCCCACGGCCACGGCGTTGCGCACGGCCTCGTCGATGGCGCAGGCCATCATCCAGTAAGTGTCCAGGTCGGAATACTTGGGGCAGATGCCGTGGGATATGGCCAGGCCGCGCTCCGAGGCGTGCTGGGGCCGGATCACGGCCGCGTCGGCCGGGCCGTCGCGGAGCACGCCCACCAGGGGCTTGACCACGCCCCGGCCCTGGACCTCGTGGTCGTACTGCCGGATGACGTATTCCTTGCTGCAGATATTCAGGCGGCCGAGCATGCGCTTGAGCAGACCGGCCTGGTCCGCCGCCTCGGGCAGGGCCGCGGGCCTGCGTTCCAGAGCCTCCCAGACCGCCTCCAAGCGCATCTGGGGCACGCCCTCGTGCAGGAACTCCATATCCAGACAGGCCACGGGCTTGTCGCCGTAGCGCACGAGGAACAGGCCCGAGTCGTTGAACGTTCCGAGCACCGTGGACTCCACGTCCATCTCCCGGGACAGGGTCAGGAAGCGATCCAGGTTCTCCGGCGGCACGGCCACGGTCATCCGCTCCTGGGCCTCGGAGACGAGGATTTCCCAGGGTTTGAGCCCGTCGTACTTGAGCGGGGCCTTCCTCAGGTCCAGGTCGCAGCCGCCCGGATCCTGGGCCATCTCGCCCACGGAGGAGGACAGGCCGCCCGCTCCGTTGTCGGTGATGGCGTTGTACAGCCCCAGGTCGCGGGCACGCATGAGGAAGTCGTACATCTTGCGCTGGGTGATGGGGTCGCCGATCTGCACGGCCGTGGCCGGGGAGCCCTCATGCAGTTCCTCGGAGGAGAAGGTGGCCCCGTGGATGCCGTCCTTGCCGATGCGGCCGCCGCACATGACGATGGCGTCGCCGGGCAGGGCGGCCTTCTCGTGGCCCGGACGGCCCGCCACGGTCGTCGGGATGGCGCCGATGGTGCCGCAGAAGACCAGGGGTTTGCCCAGGTAGCGTTCGTCGAAGACGATGGAGCCGTTGACCGTGGGGATGCCGGACTTGTTGCCGCCGTGCTCCACGCCCTCGCGCACCCCTTCCAGGACGCGGCGCGGATGGAGCAGACGGGGCGGCAGCTCACCCTTCCAGAACGGCGAGGCGAAGCAGAACACGTCCGTGTTGCAGAGCAGGTTCGCGCCCATGCCCGTGCCCATGGGGTCGCGGTTCACGCCCACGATGCCGGTGAGCGCCCCGCCGTAGGGGTCCAGGGCCGAGGGGCTGTTGTGCGTCTCGACCTTGATGCAGACCGAAACCTCGTCGGAGAACTTGATCACGCCCGCGTTGTCCTTGAACACCGAGAGACAGAGGTCGTCCGCGCCCTGGGCCCGGCGGATGTCCGCCGTGCTGCCCTGGATGAAGGTCTTGAACAGGCTGTCCACGGTTTCGCGGCGGCCGGTTTCGCGGTTGTCGTAGTCGATGCGCGCGGTGAAGATCTTGTGCTTGCAGTGCTCGCTCCAGGTCTGGGCCAGAACCTCCACCTCGGCGTCCGTGGGCTCGGCGGGCAGCCCCCGGGCGACACGGGCCGCGCGCACCTGGGGATCGGCGTACCAGGCCCGGATGGCGTGCAGTTCCTCCAGGGACAGGGCCAGGGTGTTGGCCCGGCTGAAGGCCATGAGGTCCGCGTCGCTCATGGTCGAGAGCGGCACCTCGGCCACGCCCTCGTCGGCCCTGCCCGTGACCCTGGCGGCCCGGGCCTCGAAACCCGGTTTCTTCCGCCACTGGGCGGCGGAACGGCACTCGTGGCGCTGGATCAGGTCGTTGGCCAGCAGGTCGCGGCCGATGCGGGCGGCGTCGGCTTCGGAGAGCGCGCCGGAAATGAGGTACTGCACCGAGGTGTAGACCTTGAGATCCCAGGCCTCCTCGGGCGGCAGGCCGAGGGCCAGGACCAGGGTCTCGCGGGCCGTGCGGCCCTCGTTGTCCGTGACCCCGGGACGGAAGCCCACCTCGATGATCCAGTCGAAGCCCTCGGCCAGGGGCGTGTCGGAGAGCACGTGCAGCACGGGATCGTGCAGGGCCTGGCTGGCCGGAATCCGGTCCAGGCGCTCGGCGGGAAGTCCTTCCACGGTATAGACGCGGACCAGGCGCACCCGCTCCACGGCGATGCCCAGCTCGTTTCTGATCTTGCGGGCGACCCGTTCGCCCACCACGTCCCGCACGTGGGACAGGAGCCCCACCTCGAAGCGGCGCAGCATGTGCATGTCTCCTTTTCCGGCCGAGGGAGTCGGCCGCCTATTTGGCCCAGACCACGATGTCGCCGCCGGCGCCCTTGGCCGAGTAGGCGGCGCGGTCGGCGCGATTGAGCAGACTGGCGGGGGTGTCCTGGGGGCCCAGGCCGGTGAGCCCGGCGCTGATGGTCACCTTGCCCGCGAACTGGGCGCTCACGGCCTGGCGCAGGCGTTCGCCCACGAATTCCAGTTCGCGGTCCCCCACCTCGGTGACCACGACGGCGAACTCGTCGCCGCCGTAGCGGCAGGGAAAGTCCATGCCCTGCCGGACCTCGCGGGTCAAGATCTCGCCGATCAGGCGCAGGATGGCGTCGCCCGCCTGGTGGCCCTTGGTGTCGTTGATGGCCTTGAATCCGTCCAGGTCGAAGAAGACCAGGCCCATGGGCCGTCCGGTCCGTTGGGCCCGACGCACCTCGCGCTCCAGGATGACGTGGAACTGGGCGTGGTTGAAGAGTCCGGTGAGTCCGTCATAGAGGGCCCGCAGCTTGAGTTCCTTCTCCAGGCGGCGCACCGCGGACAGATCCCGGGCGACCACCAGGGCGGCCCGCTCCCGGCCGCGCGACTTCTCCAGCCGGGAGAAGATCAGCTCGTAGGTTCCGCCTCCCTCCCCCCGAGTCAGCGTGGCTTCCACCACCGGCGGATCGGGCTGTTCCAGGAACTCCGGCCCCCAGGCTCCGGTGAAGGTGGCCTCCGGGGTGAACAACTCGAACAGGCTTTCCCCCCGGCCCTCCTCACCCTCCAGGGAAGAAAAGCCGATGATCCCCCCCTCGTCCACGGTGAAGACCTTGTCCTGCATGGAGCCGATGAGCCGTTCCAGGAAGTCGCGGCGGCGCAGGGCCTGTACCTCCAGGTGCGAGAGGTCGCGCAGCCCCTCCACCAGGAAGAGGATGCGCCCCGGCCCGGCGGCCGCCTCGCGCTGGGCCGTGAGCGAGGCGCAGGCGTCCCGGCCCTTGCCCGACGCGTTGCGGTCCGAAAAGCAGACGATGCGGTTGAACGAGGGCCGCGCCGTGTCCTCCAGGAACTCCTGCCACTCCCGGCCCATGAACAAACCGAGGCGGTCTTCGAGGACGCGCTCCAGCTTGCGGCCGCGCGCCTGGGAGGCGTCCAGGCCCGCCAGTTCGCGGAAACGGCGGTTGGTTTCCACGATCTCGCCGCGTTCGCCGAGCCGGGCCACGGCCAGGGGCATGGAGTCGAAGGCCGAGGCCCGTTCCTCGATGACCGCCTGTCGCGCGCAGTAGTTCTCATAGGCCTGGCCCACGAAACGCAGATAGAGATCCAGCGCGCCCGCGTCGCCCAGCCGAACGTCCTGGGCGCGGTGGCGGAACTCGCCCCACTTGCGGTCGCTGGAGCGCAGGGACACGCCCTTGAGCCGCAGGGACCAGGGCAATTCAGCCGAGGGCAGGGGCCCGGCCACCGCGGCGAGTCCGTCCTCGACGGTGCTGCGGAAGAGCAGGTAGCCGCCGCCGTGGGGCGACTTCAGGGCCAGGTCGAAAGTCCGCAGATCGAAGGACAGGGCCAGTTGCCGGGCCACCAGCCGGGCCACGGCGTCCACCCCGCCCTCGGCCGCCAGAAGGTCCATGCTCATGAAGTAGGCTTCCTGCATGGCCTTGATGGAGTGCCGGAAGAAGCCCTCGTCGGCCCGGCCGCCCAAGCCGAGACCCTGGAGCAGCGCCTCGAAGCGCACCAGACAGCCCTGGCGCAGTTCCTCCATCTCGGCCTCGCGCAGGTTCAACACCGCGCGCAGACGATGGCTGAAGCGCACGGCCGGGAAGGGCCCGCGTCCGGTGGACAGCTCCACTTCGGCCCACTGGGTGGCCAGGATCACGGCCCGCTGCAGGGGCTCGCGATCCTCCATATCCTCCAGGCAGTGGTGCCCGCTGAGGCCCTCGCCGATCTCGGGCGGCAGGCCCCACTTGGCCAGGAGCAGCCGGGACAGGCCCGGATGGTCCATGCCCCAGGCTTCCCTCTCCGCCGCCAACTGGCCGGGGAGCAGCACGGTGAGCGTCGGTCCCGAGTCGCGCCGGGTCAGCAACTCCGGGGAGGCCGAACGCAGAAACAACAGGGAGACGTCCTTGATCAAGGCGCAGATGTAGGCCAGGTCGGCCTGCTTCGGGCAGATCCGCCGGGCCAGGGCCTCGGCGGCCACGGCCGACCAGAGCGCCAGGCGCCAGTCCTCGGAGGCGTCGTAGCCGGATTCGCGCAGGGCCTGCTCCTGCTCCTTGCGCAGGGAGACGAGCAGCGCGGTCTTGAGCAGCTCACGCGCGCCCAGAACGACGGCCGCGCGCTGGATGTCCGAGACCTTCTTGCCCAAGCCGAAGAAAGGTGAATTGACCAGGGCCAGGATGGTGGTGGCCAGGGCGGGATCGGCGCGGATGATCCCCGCCAGCACCTGAAAGTCGGGTTCGGAACGGGCGGCCTCGATCATCAGGCGCAGAACCACGGGAGAAGGGCTGAAACGGCGCAGCGTCTGGGGGGATTCGACGACCTGGTCCAGGGTCATGGGCGTCCCCTTCCCGGCCTCACTTGCGGCGGGCCAGGACGAAATCGGCGGCCTGGACCAGGATCTCACGCTCACGGCTGCCCGGCAGGGCGGCCAGGGCGCGTTTGGCCTCGCCCACGTAGCGGGCGGCCTCGGCGCGGGTCCGGTCGGCGTAGCCCTTGTCGCGCACGCGGGCGACGATCTCCCGGCGCGCGGCCTCGTCCAGCGACTTCTCCCGGATGCGGGCCAGAACCTCGGAGCCGTCGGGCTCCTCCTCCAGGAAGAGGAGCAGCGGCCAAGTGAGCTTGCCCTCGCGCAGATCGCCGCCTTCGGGCTTGCCCGTCACCGACTCCGGAGAAATGTAGTCCAAGGCGTCGTCCACCAGCTGGAAGGCCACGCCCACGTTCAGGCCGTAGGTTCCGGCGGCGTCCTCCAGCTCCCGTTCGGGGCTGGCCAGGGCCGCGCCGCAACGGCAGGCCGTCTCGATGAGCCGGGCGGTCTTGCCGATGATGATCTCCAGGTAGACCCCCCGGTCGGCGCGGGCCTCGGCCACGTGCGCGATCTCGCGGATCTCGCCCGCCGCCGTGGCCATGATGCCTTCGGCCAGGAGGTAGTTGATGCGCGGGATGTCGTAGCCCGCGCCCAGGCGGTTGGCCAGGGCCAGGAGCGCGTCGCCCGCCAGGATGGTCTCGGTCGCGCCGAAGGTCAGATGGGCGGCCGTCTTGCGGCGGCGCGTCTCGGCTCCGTCGAGGATGTCGTCGTGAATGAGCGTGGCCGAGTGGAGCATCTCCAGGGCGCAGGCCAGGGGGGCCACATCGTCCCCGGGGTAACCCAGGGCCCGGGCCGAGAGAATGGTCAAGACCGGCCGGATGCGCTTGCCCCCGCCCAGAAGGACGTAACGGGCCACGTCGCGCACCAAGCCGTCCAGCTTTCCGGTCTCGACCTCCAGGAAGGCGTTGATGACCGGAAGCTCCTGTTCGAAATAGGCCAGCAGGTCGTTCATGGGCTCGGAGTACTTTCCCTGATTTTCCGCCGTCGCGCAAGCACTTTCGCGGTTCCTCAGCGGTTCATGAACAGCGCGGCGCAGGCCGCTCCCAGCCGCGACAGGGCCAAGTCCAGATCCCAGTCGACGGGCGGGCGCGACCCCACCCGGTTGGACACCGCGCGCACCTCGACGAAGGGAACGCCGACCCGGGCGCAGCCGTAGGCCAGGGCGAAGCCCTCCATGTTCTCCACGTCGGCCCGGAAGGACCGTTCCAGTTCGACCGCGCGCTCGGGCGTTCCGGTGACGCCGCTGACCGTCAGCGAGACGGCCTCGGGCCAGAGCCCGGAAAGGCCCAGGTCCAGGCGCGCGGCGGCCTGGCGGGGATGCAGGTCCAGGCGGTCCCAGACCGTGGTCCCGTCGGCCTCGCCCAGGGCGAAGCCCAAGGCCCGGGGGTCGACGCCGTGCGGGCCCAGCAGCCCGTATTCCGGCCAGATCTCCTGGCGCACCACGCAGACCGTCCCCAGAGGCAACGCGCGGAGGTCGAAGGCTCCGGCGACGCCCAGGTTGGCCACACCCTCGATGCCCGGCAGGGACAGTATCCGGCCCAGGGCCAGGGCCGCGTTGACCACTCCCAGGCCCGTGACGCAGGGCACGATCTCCCTGCCCGCCAAGACGAAAAGCTTCTCGCGCCCGGACTCGACCTCGGGCGGCTCACGAAGAAAGCCCAGGGCCCCGCGCATCTCCTTGGCCGTGGCCGCGACGAGGGCGATGGGCATGGCGGCTCCTCCGGCCTACAAACGCCAGAGGTCGACGCCCAGGCGGGCCAGCTCGGCGCGGTCGAAAAAGCCCTTCACGTCCAGGATCAGGGCCTCCCCGGGGCGGGCGAACCAGGTCTTCAGCTCGGCCGGGGCGATCTTCCGGTACTGGTCGTGGGCCACGGCCAGGACCAGGGCGTCCAGGCCGCGCAGCTCGTCCAGGTCAGCAAGGCGCAGGCCGTATTCCTCGTGAGCCTCGGCCGGATCGGCCATGGCGTCGTGGACCAGAACCTCCAGGCCGTATTCCTCCAGCTCGCGCACCAGATCCACGACCTTGGTGTTGCGCAGGTCCGGCACGTTCTCCTTGAAGGTCAGGCCGAGCACGCCCACGCGCGCGCCCTTGACCGCCGCGCCCTTCTGAATGAGCCGCTTGATGGCCGCCTCGGCCACATACTTGGCCACGGAGTCGTTGATGGTCCGACCGGCCAGGATGACCTGGGGGTGGAAGCCCAGGGACTCGGCCTTGAAGGTCAGGTAGTAGGGGTCCACACCGATGCAGTGGCCGCCCACCAGCCCGGGCCGGAAATGCAGGAAGTTCCACTTGGTCCCGGCGGCCTCCAGCACGTCCAGGGTATCGATGCCCATGCGGCCGAAGATCATGGACAGCTCGTTCATGAGCGCGATGTTCAAATCACGCTGGGTATTCTCGATGACCTTGGCGGCCTCGGCGGTCTTGATGTTCGGCGCGCGGAACACGCCCGCCGCGACCACCGCGCCGTAAACCCCGGCCAGCAGCTCGGTGCATTCCGGCGTCTGCCCGGCCACCACCTTGACGATGGTGGCGAGCGTGTGCTTCTTGTCGCCTGGGTTGATGCGCTCCGGCGAGTAGCCGACCTGGAAGTCGCGGCCGCAGGCCAGCCCGGACTCGCGCTCCAGGATCGGCACGCAGAGTTCCTCGGTGAGGCCGGGCCAGACCGTGGACTCATAGACCACCACGCTGCCGGGGGCGAGGTGGCGGCCCACCGTGGCGCTGGCCCCGGTCACGGGGCGCACGTCGGGATTGCGGTGCTCGTCGATGGGCGTGGGCACGGCCACGATGATCACCCCGGCCCGGGACAGGCAGGCCGGGTCGGAGGAGAACTCGGCGGTGGTGGCGGCCAGATCGGCCGGGTCCACCTCGCCGGTGCGGTCGCTGCCGTCCTTCAGCTCCTCCACCCGCCGCGCGGAGATGTCGAACCCCAGAACATCGAAATGCCGGGCCAGGGCCACCGCCAGGGGCAGGCCCACATAGCCCAGGCCGACCACCGCCACCCGGGATTCGCGGTCGCGGATCGCCTCGAAAGTCACCATCTGCTCGTTCCCTCGGCCGCGATGCGCGGCGTCTGTGGACAACCCGGCTCCGCCGGGCTACCATGATTCATGGACTTCGACTGGACGCTCTTCTTCCTGGCCCTGGGACTGGCCTTCGTCATCGAGGGCCTGCCCTACTTCCTCTTCGCCGAACGCATGCCGCGGGTTCTGCTGACCCTGGCGGGGCAGCCGCCGCGCCATCTGCGCATCATGGGCCTCACGGCCATCATCCTGGGTGTGCTCCTGGTCTCCTTCGGCCGTTCGTTCTAGTCCGCCTTGCCCGCCACGTGCAGGAAGACGATGCCCGACAGCATCGGCAGATGGCAGACCTTGGCGAACCCGGCTTCCAGCAGCTCCCGGGCCAGGGCCCGTTCGTCCGGGAAGGCCCGGATGGTGTCGGCCAGGTAGCGGTAGGCCCCCTCATCGCGGGAGACCAGTCGCCCGATGGCGGGAAGCAGCTTGTCCAGGTAGAAATTGTACAGCCCCTTCCAGACCCGGCGGCTGCCCGTGCCGAACTCCAGGACGCAGAGCCGCCCTCCGGGTTTGAGCACGCGCAGGATCTCGGCGTAGGCCTCGGCGCGCGGCTTGATGTTGCGGATGCCGAAGGCGATGGTCACGGCGTCCACCGAGGCGTCGGGCAGGGGCAGGGCCCGGCCGTCGGCCTGGACCGGGAAGATCCGCTCGGCGCGGGCCCCCTTGAGCTTGCGCTCGCGGCCCACGGCCAGCATGGGCAGGGTGAAGTCCAGGGCCGCCACGCGCAGGTCCGGGTGCTGGCGCAGAAGTTCCACCGACACGTCCAGGGTTCCCGCGGCGAGGTCCAGGACCAGCCCGTCCGGCGGCGGGTTCACGGCCCGCACCAGTCGGTAGCGCCACCAGACGTCCTGCCCCAGGGACAAAAGCCGGTTGAGGAAGTCGTACCAGCGGGCGATGCGGCCGAACATGGCCGCCACCTTGTGGCCGTGGGCCTCGGCGGGAGCCTCCGTCACGCGTCGTCCCCGGATTCGGGCAGGCCGCCGCCGCTCTTCACGGCCCGCAGCACGTCCTGGTAGATGGCCTGAAAGACCTCGCCGAAGCCGTTGGGTGACACCCGGCCCACCTCGATGAACTTGATGACCACTTCCTTGGCCACCTGCAGGGCCTGCTTTTCCAGCTTATCCATATGCACCCCCATGTTCCCGGCCCGTCCGGGCCGGAAAAAACCCGCCCGGGGGGAAATGACCTCGACCCCCATGGTCGCGGACGCCGGGCGGGAAAAGAGAAGAACCGGAAAGCCCCCCTCTTTTTTCCCGCCCCCTTAGCACGAAGGTCACCGGCCGTCGAGTTCGGCGGCGGCCGGGAACACGGACGCCGGGCCGGAAACACCGAGCGGCGGGGACTCGCCGGGAAGGCTCCCGACGGCTCCCCACCGCTCGGCTCGGAGGTCTCCGGCGGACCGGAACCTCGAAAGAATCAGTCCTCTCCGGCGGCCAGTTCGCGGGTCAGGGCCGCGATCTCCTCGCGGATGATCCGCGCCGCCTCACGGGGCACGGCCTGCTCCACCAGAGTCTTGATCTCGGCGGCCAGCTCGGCGCGCAGGGTCTCCCTCAACTCGGCCGTGAGCACGCCCACGCGCTCCTCCACCAGGGTCAGGATGTGCTCCGGCGCGTCGGCTCCCGGCTCGGTCTCGGCGCCCACCAGGGCGGCGTGGATGTCCTCGTCGCCGATCTGGTCCAACAGGGCGTCCACGTCCACGGACTCGTCACCGGACTCGTCCAGGTCCAGGCCGAGCAGCGCGGCGTCGGCCGAGGGCTCGGCCGGCATCCCGCTCAGGTCAGGAACGGACGACAGGGACGCTTCCCCGCTCAGAAGCACTTCGCTGAGCACGGACTCTCCGGGCTCGTGCAGGGCCTCGGACTCGGCGGGAGACGGTTCGGGGGCGGACGCCGCCGGGGCGTACACGGGCATGTCCTCCGGCGAGACGTCGATCTCGTCCAGACCCCGACCCGATGCGTCGTCGGCAGCGATCTCGGCGTCGGTCATGCCCTCGGGCTCGGCGAGAAACGTTTCTGACGCGGACGCCGCCGGGGCGTACACGGGCATGTCATCCGGCGAGACGTCGATCTCGTCCAGACCCGGCCCGGAAGCATCGTCGGCAGCGATCTCGGCGTCGGTCATGCCCTCGGCCTCGATGGGCTCGGCCTCCGGCTCGGCCAGGGGTTCGGCGAGCACGCCGTCCAGGGAAATCTCCGCCTCGGCCAGGGGCTCCGGCTCGACCAAGACGTCGTCCAGGGAGATTTCCGCCTCGGCCAGGGGCTCCGGCTCGGTCAGGACATCGTCCAGGGATATCTCGGGTTCGACGTCCCGCTCCTCCAGGACATCGCCCAGGGCGATCTCCGGCTCCACCGCGGCGGCCTCGTCGAGCACGATCTCGGCCTCGGGCAGGTCCAAGGGGCCGTCCGCGGTCGAAGTCTCGACCGCCTCGGCGACCAGCGTGTCGTCCAGGGTCAGGGGCTCGTCCAGAGTCAGCGGCTCGTCCCCGGCCTCCTCGGCCACTAGGTCGTCCAGGCTGAGGATCGTCTCCTCTTCTTCGGCCGCGACCTCCGGGGCCGCCTCGGCAGCGAGGGAGTCCTCGTCCAGGATCAGGGCGTCGTCCAGGGAAATTTCGGGCTCGTCCGGCGCGGCCGCCTTGGCGGGACTCCCGGGGCCCAGGCCGTCGATGAGGTCGTCCAGCCCGGCGGAGTCCATGGCGCCCCCCGCCGCATCGTCCGGCGGATTCAGATCGATGTCCGGCAGGGCCGCGCCCGCGTCGTCGTCCTCCAGCAGAAGGGCGTCGTCGAAGGATCCGGCCTTCTCGGTCCGGGCCTGCGTCTTGGCGGGCTTGGTGTCCTCGCCCAGATCCTCGGCGAACAGATCCTCCAGCTCCTGCTCGAAGCTGGCGTCCAGGTCGTCGGGGTCCATGGGGTCGGCGGAGGTAGCGGACCCTTCATCCGCGATGTCGCTCAGATCGAGCAGGTCTTCATCGCGGGGGGCTTCCGGTTTGGCCGGACACATACGCGCACCTCGGGGATTTTGAAGACGCTGGGGGCCGCCGAGGCGGCCCCCAGGTCAACCGGTCATTACGACTTCTTCGCGTGGCACTTGTTGCAGGCGGTGGGGCCCTGCTTCATGCTCTTGTGGCAGCCCATGCAGCTGTGGTTGCTGGTGGGGGCGTGGAAGGCGGCGTAGTAGGAATTGTCGCCCTTCTTCGCCTTCAGGTCATTGTGGCAGGTGCCGCACTTGTAGTCCTTGGGATTTTCCTTGATCTTGTGGTGGCACTCCTCGCACTTCTGCTTGCCATGCTTGGCATGGCTGAGAGTGACGGTGCCCTGGGTGGCCGCGCCGGGGGACTTCATGACGATGTCCTGCTTGGGGGCGTCGGCGGCGAACAGGACCGGCAGGGCCACGAAGCCGACCAGGGCCGCGCAGACCACGCTGATGATGACGATGCGCTTCATTCTCCTCGTTCCTCCTTGTCTCCACTTTCCAATTGCCAGACAACTCGAAACCACTTCTCCATCCACTGCGCGAAAGCCGGTCTTCGCCCGGAACTCCCTTTGCGCATTTTGTCTTTTACGCTTTTGACCGCGTGTTGGCAAGTCTTTGCCGGACCTTGCGCGTTCCTCCGGCGAGATCGTACTTCCCGGCGTAGCCCCGGGGAGTGAGCATGCGCCCCCCCGCCGCGCGACTGGAGGAAGCGCCCACCACCACGATGGTCTGCATGTCCACGCCGCCGCAGTCCACGTCCGCCAGCCGGGCGATCTCCGCGCGCTGCCCCGGCCGAAAGGCCCGGCAGACCACACCCACCGGGGTGTCCGGTCCGCGGTGCCGCGCGATCACGGCCAGGGCCCGTTCCAGATGGTCGGCCCGGCGCTTGGAGCGCGGATTGTAGAGCACGAGGACGAAGTCCGCCCCGGCGGCCGCGTCCAGCCGCCGTTCGATGACCTCCCAGGGCGTCAGCAGGTCCGAGAGGCTCACGCAGGCGAAGTCGTGGGTCAAGGGCGCGCCGAGCAGGGCCGCGGCCGCCGCCAGGGCCGGAACCCCGGGCACCACCTCGCAGGGCACGCGCTCCAGCAGGCCGCGCTCCTCCAGAACCTCCAGCACCAGCCCGGCCATGGCGTAGATTCCGGCGTCGCCGCTGGAGACCACGGCCACGTCCCGCCCGGCCAGGGCCAGGTCCACGGCCCGGCCCGCGCGTTCCACCTCGCCGGTCATGCCGGTGGAGACCACCTCGCGGCCCTCCAGCACCTCCGGCTCCAGCAGATCCAGGTAGCCGGAATAGCCGACCACGGCCGATGCCGAGGCCAGGGCAGCCCGGGCCAAGGGACAGAGCAGCCCCGGGTCGCCCGGCCCCAGGCCGACCACGCTCAGCCGGCCAGGGCCACGGCCAGGGTCGCCCGCGTGGTCTTGCGCTTGGGCACGACCAGCGGTCCGTCGGCGGCCAGCATCGCCGCTGCCTCGCATACTCCCTCCAGACCCATGTGTTTGCGCACCAGCGCCGACGGCGTGGGCACCGCCACGCGGGAGAGTTCCTCCCGCGAAAAAAACCGCGCTTCGACGCCGAGTTCCCGCGCGGCTTCCAGCAGCCCGGGTTCGTCGGCCTTGTCCGCCACGCTGGCGATCCCGGCCAGACTCGCCGGGGCCAAGCCCTCCTCGGCGAAGACCCGCGTCAGCAGTTCCCTGATCTCGACCGCCGGGGTTCCCCTGCGGCAGCCCATCCCGGCCCAGAGCACACGCGGATGCAGGACCAGAATTTCGTCACCCGCGGCGGCCCGCCAGTCCACGCGCACCCGGCCGCCGGAGTCCACCCGGCGAAAATGCGCCGGGTCCAGGTCGCCCAACCGTCGGCCCGGATCCTCCACGGCCAGGACGCCGCCCTCCAGGAGCAGGGCGTTGGCCCGCTTCACGGCCGACAGGTTGCCGATGGCCAGCCCGCGCTCCACGGCCAGGAGGTCCAGCGAGGGCAGCCCGGCCGAGTCCGTGGCCGTGGTGACCACGGCCTGCCCGCCGGTGAGCCCGGCCACGCGCCGGGCCAGGGCGTTGGCCCCGCCCAGATGGCCGGAGAGCAGGCTGACGCAGAAGCGTCCCTCCTGGTCCAGGACGAGCACGGCCGGATCGCGGTCCTTGCCGCGCAGGCGCGGGGCGATCAGCCGGACCACGAGCCCGGCGGCGGCCACGAAGACATGCGCGGAGAAGCGGCCGAAGGTCTCGGCCAGACAGGCGGTCAGACTTTCGAAGCCCCGCTCACCCGGCCCGGCCAGGCGGGCCGGGGCGAAGACCTCGGCGTCCAGGCCGGGGGCCAGCCGCCGCGCCAGCTCCAGCCCGCCCGGGGTCAGGGCGTAGACCGCGATGGATTCCGGCATGCGCTCGGCCCTCCGGGGGCCTTCCGTCCTAGAACCGCACCCTCCGGGCGGCGTCCAGCGTGGCCGCGAAGTCCTCCTCGGTGTGGGCGAAGGAGGTGAAGGTGCATTCGTAGCCCGAGGGCGCGAGATTCACCCCGGCCTCCCGCATCTGGCGGAAGAACGTGGCGTAGGCTTCGGTGTCCATGGTCTTGGCCGTGTCGAAGTCCGTCACCGGCGTTTTGGTGAAGAAGAGCGTGAAGATCGAGGCCACATGGTTCATCTGCACGGGCAGACCCTTCTCCTCCAGCACGGATTTCAAGTCCCGGGCGAAGGCCAGGGTACGGCGCTCCAGGGCGTCGTAGTCGCAGGCCTCCAGGCGGCGCAGGGTGGCCAGTCCGGCGGCCATGGCCGCCGGGTTCCCGGAGAGCGTCCCTGCCTGGTAGACCGCGCCCACGGGGGCCACGTGCTCCATGATTTCCCGGCGTCCGCCGAAGCAGCCCACCGGGAAGCCGCCGCCGATGATCTTGCCCAGGGTGGTCAGGTCCGGCCGAACGCCGTAGCGGGCCTGGGCCCCGCCCAGGGACAGGCGGAAGCCGGTGATGACCTCGTCGAAGATGAGCAGCGCGCCGAAGCGGGTGCAAAGGGCGCGCAGACCTTCCAGGAAACCCGGCTCCGGGGGCACGAGGCCCATGTTTCCGGCCGCCGGCTCGACGATGACGCAGGCGATCTCGCGGCCGTGACGGTTGAAGAGGTCTTCCACGGCCTCCAGGTCGTTGTAGGGCGCGATGAGGGTGTGGGCCACCACGTCGGCGGGCACGCCGGGGGTGCCGGGAATGGACAGGGTGGCCAGGCCCGAACCCGCGCTGGCCAGGAAGGCGTCGCTGTGTCCGTGGTAGCAGCCGTCGAACTTGATGAGCTTGTCCCGGCCGGTGAAGCCCCGGGCCAGGCGCAGGGCGCTCATGGTGGCCTCGGTGCCCGAGGAGACCATGCGCATCATCTCCATGCCGGGCATGAGCCGCCGCACGGCCTCGGCCAGCTCCACCTCGCCCGGGCAGGGCGCGCCGTAGCTCGAGCCGCGCTCCACGGCCCGACGGGCGGCCTCGACCACCTCGGGGTCGCAATGGCCGAGGATCATCGGCCCCCAGCTCAACACGAAGTCGATGAGCTCCTGCCCGTCCACGGTGTGCATGCGGCTGCCCCGGGCGCTCTCGGTGAACAGGGGGTCGCAGCCCACGCCGCGGCAGGCCCGCACCGGGCTGTTCACACCGCCGGGCAGGACGTCCTGGGCCCGGCGGAACCAATCGGCGGAACTGGTCATTCCTCGTCCTCCTCGCGAAAATAGCGCATGGATGTCTTTTTCAATTCCCGCAGGCTGTTGAGCACGGCGTAGTCGGTGATGCCCGTGGCCCGGGACAGCTCCTCGGCCACCTTCAGGCTGTCGCCCGGGTTGCGGCCGTGGATCATGGTGTACAGGTTGTAGGGCCACTCCGGGTAGGTGCGGCGTTCGTAGGCGTGGCTGATCTCCGGCCGGGAGGCCAGGAGTTCGCCCACGCGGGCGGCCTCGGCCGGGTCATCCACGCGCCAAGCCACCATGGCGTTGTGGCCGTAGCCCGCCTTCTGGTGCCGCAGGGTGGCTCCGAAGCGCCGGATCACGCCGCGCTCCTTGAGCCCGCGCAGCAGGTCGAGCACCGTCTTCTCGTCCGTGCCCACGGCCTCGGCGATGTCCGCGAAGGGCGTCGCGGAGTCCGGCAGATCGCCTCCGGCCAGGGCCAGAATCCTCTCTTCCAGGGGGGTGAACACGATCTTTTCCATACCGGTCCATCTACCCGCAACGGCCCGGCCTTGCAACCGGAAGCGGCGACGGGTATTCTGAAAAGACATGTCCGGCGCGGGGGCGACCCCCGGCTCCGGACCGAAACGGACAGACAAGCGGACGGGGCGCCCCCCCGCCCGAAAAGGAGATCTTCATGCGCATCGCCGTGCTGGGCGCGGGAGCCTGGGGCACGACCCTGGCCGACATGCTCTGCCGCAAGGGTCTTCCCGTGCGGCTCTGGGCCCGCGAGGAAGACGTGGTCCGGGCCGTCAACGAGGACCACGAGAACCCGTCCTTCCTGCCGGGCGTGAAGCTCTGCCCGGAACTCACCGCCCACGGCGATCCGGCCGCGGCGCTCCAGGGGGCCGAGGCGGTCCTGGTGGTCATCCCCAGCCAATTCCTGCGCCGCTCCCTGGAAAGCCTGCGCGGCCACCTGCCCGAGCGGCCGGTGATCGTCTGCGCCAGCAAGGGCATCGAGATGGACACCCTGGAGCCCATGTCCGTGGTGGTGAAGGAGGCCCTGGCCGGGCTTTCCCCGCGCTACGCCGTGCTCTCGGGCCCGTCCTTCGCCTTCGAGGTGGCCCGGGGCATGCCCACCAGCGTGACGCTCGGCTGCGCGGATCGCGAACTGGGCCGCGAACTGCGCGAGGCCTTCTCCACCCCGTCCTTCCGGGTCTACACGAGCACGGACTACCGGGGCGTGGAGTTGGGCGGCGCGGTGAAGAACGTCATGGCCATCGCGGCGGGCATCGCCGACGGCCTGGGTTTCGGTCACGACGCCCGCGCCGCGCTCATCACCCGGGGACTGGCCGAGATGAGCCGCCTGGGCGTGGCCATGGGCGCGCGGGCCAAGACCTTCATGGGCCTCTCGGGCATGGGCGACCTCGTGCTCACCTGCACCGGCGATCTCTCGCGCAACCGCCAGGTGGGCCTCAAGCTGGGCCAGGGCATGAAGCTCTCCGAGATCATGGCCGGAACCCGCACCGTGGCCGAGGGCGTGAAGACCACCGAGGCCATGCACGCCCTGGCGAAGAAACTCGGCGTGGAGCTGCCCATCACCGAGCAGGTCCACCGCATCCTGCACGAGGACCGGCCCCCGGCTCAGGCCGTGAAGGAACTCATGACCCGCAGCCTGAAGGACGAACACGAGGAGGAGGAATGAGCCGAACCGCCGTCGCCGCCCTGCTGCTGGCCGCCCTGGCGCTCTCCGGCTGCGGCAAGGAATGGACGCATCCGAACATCGCGAGTCCCCGTGAGGAGGATCAGCGTTTCGAAACCGACTCGGCCACCTGCCGGGACGAGTCCGCGCACGCGCCGGAGGCCGACCGCCCGCGCGTCTTCGAGGACTGCCTGACCCTGCTCGGCTGGGAAAAGAAGGACTGACGTGGATCAGGACAACGCTCCCGTTCTGGTCATGGGCGCCACGGGCTACGTGGGCGGGCGTCTGACGCCCCTGCTGCTGGAGCGCGGCGTCCGGGTGCGCGCCGCCGTGCGCTCCATCCGCAAACTCCAGGGCCGCCCCTGGGGACGGCATCCGAACCTGGAGATCGTCCGGGCCGACGCGCTGGACACCGAGGCCCTGACCGAGGCCATGCGCGGTTGCCGGGCGCTCTACTACCTGGTGCATTCCATCAAGCCCGGGGCGGCCCATTACGCCTCCCTGGACCGCCGCCTAGCCTATTCCGCGGTACGCGCGGCCCTGGCCGCCAAGCTGCCCCGGATCATCTACTTCACCGGCCTGGGCGGCGACCCCGAGCATCTCTCCGAACAGCTGCGGTCGCGCTACGAGGTGGGCGAAATCCTCTCCCTGGCCGCGCCCCTGACCCAGCTGCGCACCCCCCTGGTGCTCGGCTCGGGCGGGGCCTCCTTCGAGATGATCCGCGCACTCTGCGAACATCTGCGCGTCCTGGTGGCCCCCCGCTGGGCCAACACCCTCTGCCAGCCCATCGCCATCGCGGACGTTCTGGAATACCTCGCCGGATGCCTGGAGAAGCCGGAGACCATCGGCCGGACCTACGAGATCGGCGGCCCGGACGTGCTCACCTACAAGGAACTCTTCCGGCTCTACGCCGAGGTGGCCGGTCTGCCGCGCCGCTTCATCCTGACCCTGCCGGTGCGCAGCACCAAACTCTCCATCTGGTGGATCAACCTCGTGACGCCCATGTCCGTGTCGCTCATCAAGCCCCTGGTGGAGCGCATGCGCACCCAGGTCATCTGCCACGACACGCGCATCCGCGAGATCCTGCCCATCCCGTTGCGCTCCTGCCGCGAGGCCGTCGCCGAGGCCCTGGACAACGTGCGCCGCCACGACGTGCCCTCGTCCTGCTTCGACGCCGGCTCCACCCGCCTGCCCCAGTGGGCCAAGGGTCAGGCCGCGCCCGGGGCCAAGGTCTTCCACGACACCTTTTCCGTGACCCTGGCCGGGCCTCCGGAAACCGCCTGGAACGTGGTCAAGCGCATCGGCGGGGACACGGGCTGGTACTTCGGGGACTTCCTCTGGCGGATGCGCGGCTTCGTGGACGAGCTGTGCGGGGGCCCGGGCCTGTGCCGGGGACGCCGCAGCCCGGACACCGTGGCCATGGGCGACTTCCTGGACTTCTGGCGGGTGGTCGAGGTGGACGAGCCGAGACGCCTGCTCCTGCGCGCCGAGATGCGGGCCCCGGGCGAGGCCCTGCTGGAGTTCAGCGTGAACCCCCTGCCCGACGGCGGCACCGAGCTGCGCATGACCCCGAGCTTCGAACCCCGGGGCTTGGCGGGAATGCTGTATTGGTGGTGCATCGCTCCCTCGCACCACCTGCTCTTCCGGCCCATGCTCAAACACATGGCCCGGGCGGCCGGGGCGCGCATCCTGCGCGGCCCGGTGAGTTCACCGGGCTGATCCCGACGCGAGGAGGTTCCGCATGGAACGGAGCGAAAGCCCCATCCTGGTCCTGGGCGCCACCGGCTACGTGGGCGGACGGCTGGTCCCCCTCCTGCTGGAGCGCGGCTTCCGGGTGCGCGCCGCCGGGCGTTCGGTGGAAAAAATCCGCTCCCGGCCCTGGGGACGGCATCCGAACCTGGAGCCGGTCGTGGCCGACGCCCTGGACGAGGCGTCCCTGACCGAGGCCATGCGCGGCTGCCGCGCGGCCTATTACCTCGTCCATTCCATGCGCCCCGAAGCCCGCGACTTCGCAGCCCTGGACCGCCGCGCGGCCTGCAACATGGTCCGGGCGGCAAAGGCCACGGGGCTGGCCAGGATCATCTACCTCTCGGGCCTGGGCGACGACTCCGCCGCCCTTTCCGAGCACCTGCGGTCACGCCACGAGGTGGGCGAACTCCTGGCCCTGGGCCCGGCCGCCGTGACCCAGCTGCGCGCGGCCATGATCCTCGGCTCGGGCAGCGCCTCCTTCGAAATCCTGCGCCACCTCTGTGAACGCCTGCCGTTCATGATCACCCCACGCTGGGTGAACACGAAATGCCAGCCCGTGGCCGTCAGCAACGTCCTGGAATACCTCGTCGGTTGCCTGCAGAACGAGGGGACGGCCGGACAGACCTACGAAATCGGCGGCCCGGACGTGCTCTCCTACCGGGAGCTGTTCCGGCTCTACGCCGAGGTGGCCGGGATCAGGCCGCGGCTCATCCTGGCCCTGCCCCTGCTCACGCCCCGGCTCTCGGCCTGGTGGGTGAACATGGTCACGCCGGTGCCCATGGCCCTGGTGCGGCCCCTGGTGGAAGGCCTGGCCAACGAAGTGGTCTGCCGCGACGAACGCATCCGCGAACTCGTCCCGCAGGAACTGCTCTCCTGCCGCGAGGCCATCGCCACGGCCCTGGACCGCACCCGCCAGAACGCCGTTCCCTCCTGCTGCTTCGACGCAGGATCGGCCTGCCTGCCTGAATGGGCGGCCTGCGGCGATGCCCCATACGCCGGGGGCACGATCTTCCGCACCACCTACTCCCTGACCCTGGCCGGAACTCCGGAAGAGGCCTGGGAGGTCGTGCGCCGCATCGGCGGCGACACCGGTTGGTATTTCGGCGACCTGCTCTGGAAGCTGCGGGCCTTCATGGACAAGCTGGCCGGGGGGCCGGGCTTCACCCGCGGCCGCCGCGCGGCCGAGACCCCGGCCGTGGGCGATCACCTGGACTTCTGGCGGGTGCTGGCCGTGGACCCGCCGCGCCGCCTCCTGCTCCTGGCCGAGATGAAACTCCCGGGCCAGGCCATGCTGGAGTTCCGCATCGACCGCCAGGAGGGCGGCCCCACGCGGCTGTCCATGACCCCGAGTTTCCTGCCCCGGGGTCTCTGGGGTCTGGCCTACTGGTGGACCTTCTACCCATCCCACGCCTACCTGTTCAAAAACATGCTCACGCACATGGCCCGGGCCGCCGGGCTGCGCGTACTCACCGGGCCGGAAGCCTCATGAGCGCGGACGGCGTCCGCCCTCTCCGCGAGGGATTCACCACCGGCACGGCGGCCGCCGCGGCGGCCAAGGCCGCGGCCTTGTTCCTGGCCACCTGGAGCGCGCCGGGGAGCGTGGACGTGCCCCTGCCCGGCGGCGGACGGCTCACGGTGCCCGTGGCCCGTTGCGGGGCCGAAGGAAGCGGGGCCCGGGCCGTGGTCATCAAGGACGCTGGAGATGACCCTGACGTGACAGATGGGGCTGAAATTCATGCCTTCGTGGAACAAAAATCCGGATTGAGGGATGGAGAAATCATTCTCGAAGGCGGGAAAGGGATCGGAAGAGTGACCTTGCCGGGTCTGCCCGTGCCGCCGGGGCAGCCCGCCATCAACCCGACCCCCAGGGAGCAGATCGCCCGGGCCGTGGCCGAGGCCCTGGAGGACTCCGGCCTGGGCGCGGGCGCGCGGGTGGTCATCGAGGTTCCGGCGGGCGAGAAACTGGCGAAAAAAACCATGAACGCCCGCCTGGGCATCCTGGGCGGCATCTCCATCCTGGGCACGGCCGGGATCGTCCGGCCCTACAGCCACGACTCCTGGCTGGCCTCCATCGCCGAGGCCCTGGACGTGGCCCGGGCCGCCGGGCTGGCGGAGATCGTGCTGACCACCGGGCGGCGCAGTGAGCGCCAGTGGCGCGAGGCCGCGCCCGGAACCCCGGAACTGGGCGTGGTCCAGGCCGCCGACTTCTTCGCCGAGGCCACCCGGCTGGCGGCGGAGAAGGGCTTCGCCCGAATCACCTGGGCGGTGTTCTTCGGCAAACTCGTCAAGCAGGCCCTGGGCCTGCCCAACACCCACGCCCACGAGGCGGACCTGGACTTCGGCCGGGTGGCGGGCTGGTGCGCGGAAGCGGGAATCGCGCCCAAGGGGGTGGAACGTGCGGCCAGGGTGAACACGGCCCGGGAGCTGCTCGACCTGCTGCGGCCGGACCCGGCCCTGGCCGCCCTGCTCCGGCTCCTGGCCGGACGCGCGGCCTCGGCCGCGCGCGGCTTCGCCGGGGCCAGGGCCCCGGACATCGCCTACGCGGTCTTCGACCTGGAGGGCGGCCGCCTGCTCTAGCGGCCCAGGCCCAGGAGCAGCGCGCCCTGACTCAGGGTCACCACGCTGACCCGATTCGCCCGCAGCCAGTCGGCCAGGGCCGCCAGCTTCTTCTCGCTGATGGGCTCGTAAGCGTCGGCCCCGATCCCATGCAGGCAGAGCACCACCCAGTCTTCCTCCACCATGGCGTGCTGACGGATGAGTTCCTGAAGTTCCTCCAGGCTGGCGCCCGCGCGCACGGAATAGCGTTCCAGGTTGTGGAGGTCGTAGGCCTCGTTGCGGCGGATCACGCCGGACCCGGCGGGCGCGGGCTCGTTGACCCCATCGCCCAGCGAGGCGGCCAGGGTGTAATAACGGGTGGAGAGGTTCCGGCTCTCAGGCGTCCACTGGCTGAACGGAGCCACGAAGGCGCTCACGTCCAGGCCATGGCCCCGCAGCTCGTCGCGGGAGTCGCGCAGCTCACGCTCGTAGGAGCCCACCTTCACGGTCAGGCTCCTGGCCCCGGGGTCGAAACGCGGCAGCACGGTCAAGGTCTTGGCCTGCTTGTCATGGAAGAAGGCCCCGCCGGTGGTCAGCATTTCCTGGATCGAGCCCATGGGGGCCAGGGGCAGGTCGTCCAGGAACACGGCCACGCAATCGGAATAGGCGTAGGGCGCGCGGTAGACCGTGACGCCCTGGACCTTCACCGGCTTGAGCGTCAGGGGCTCGTCCTCCAGGCGCAACGGGATCATCTTGGGCCCGATGTGGTGGATGCTGTGGGAGGCGATCTCCCAGCCCCGCTTCTGGAGGTCCAGGGCCTGCTCCTTGGTCATGTAGCCGCCGTGAGGCCAGCGCACGTTCTCGGCGATGAGCGCCGTGACCGCCGGCAGGCCGTTTTTCTCCAGGATGGGCAGGGCGTTGTCGTAGACCGAGGCCAGTCCGTCGTCGAAGACCAGCGTGACCATTCCCTGGGCCCGGGCCGGGCCCGCCGTCAGGCAGAGAAAGGCCGCCAGCAGGAGGGCGGCCGAAAACATCGTTTTTCGCATCGTGGGCACCTTTTCAGGGTCGTTTCGAGCCAGAACTAGAGGAAACCATTTCCCCTGGCAAGCGGATTCAGGCCTCTTCCCCCCGGGCGGCCTTCCCGTTATAACCCGCCCATGAACACGACCCCCGACCCCGTGCATGTGCTGGGCCTCGCGCCCGGCTCGTTGATTCCCCCGCCGGATTGCGCCGAGATCCTGGCCCGGGCCCGCGTCCTCGTCGGCGGCAAGCGTCTGCTGGAGGCCTGCGGCCGGGATCTGGCCCCCAGGGCCGAACGCCGCCTGCCCGTCAGCGGGCCCCTGGACGCCGTGCTGCGCGACATCGAAAGCGAGACGATGAACGGCGGCGTCGTCGTCCTGGCCGACGGCGACCCCCTGTTCTACGGCCTGGGCAAGCGCCTGCTGGAAGCCCTGGGCCCGGAGCGGGTGCTCTTCCACCCCAACGTGAGCACCCTCCAGCTGGCCGCCGCGCGCCTGAAGTTCCCCTGGCAGGAGGCGGCCACCGTGTCCCTCCACGGCCGCTCGGACTACGCCCCGCTCTTCTCGGCCCTGGTGCGCGCGGACCACGTGCTCGTCTTCACCGACGAGGAGAACACGCCCCAGGCCATCGCCCGGGCGCTGCTGGAACGCGGCACCGACGGATTCAGCATGTCCGTGCTGGAGAACCTCGGCGCGCCCGAGGAGCGCGTGCAGCAGGTGACCCTGGAGGAGGCCTGGGACCAGACCTTCGCCCCGCTCAACGTGGTGGTCTTCGAGCGCCAGTATCCGCCGGAGATCCCGCCCTGCCTGGGCACCCCGGACCACTATTTCTTCCACGAGAAGGAACTCATCACCAAGCTGGCCGTGCGCGCCGCCGGCCTGGCCCTGCTCTCCGTGGCGCCCCAGGCCCTGGTCTGGGATCTGGGCGCGGGCTGCGGTTCGGTGTCCATCGAGGCCTCGCACCTGGCCTCCCGGGGCCGGGTCTACGCCGTGGAGAAGAACCGCAACCGCGCGGCCATGATCCGCGAAAACGTGCGCCGCATGGGCGCCTGGGCCGTGGAGACCGTGCAGGGGGAGATGCCCGGCTGCCTGAAGGGCCTGCCGGACCCGGACCGCGTCTTCATCGGCGGCGGACTCGGCCAGGACAACGCCGTGCTGGAGGAGGCCTGCCGCAGGCTCAAGTCCGGCGGCCGCGTGGTCATCCACTGCATCCTCCTGGACACCCTGCACCGGGCCAAGGGGCATCTGGAGCAGCTCAACTGGCACTTCGGGGTCACGCAGCTCCAGGCCAGCACCTCGGACCGGCTGGCCGGGGATCTGCGCTTCAGGGCCCAGAATCCGGTGTTCATCCTCTGGGCCGAAAAGCCTTGAGGCCTTCTCAGCGCCCGAGCACGCCCCGAAAGAAGACCGCCCGGTAGGTCAGCGGCAGGCCGCGCTCTCCGCCGTAGCGTTCCTCGTAGGCCGACAGAAAGGCCCGATAGCGTCCCTTGTCCGGCCGGGGGCGGCCGCCGCCGAAGCCCGCGCCGCTGCGGCGCAGGGAGCGCATGGCCTCGCGCGCTGCGGGGAAATGCAGGGTGTACTCCCGCACCTCGGTCTGGAAGCGCACGCCGGGCATGGCCGCCAGCATGGATTCGTAGGCCCCGGCCGGACGCAGGGGCCAGAATGAGCCGAAACCGGAGACCCGGGCGGCCCAGGCCGGTTCGGCCAGGGTGCCCTCGGTGAACAGAGCCAGGACGAAGCCGCCGCCGGGCCGCAGCAGATCCAGGCAGGCGGGCAGCGCGACCTCGGGCCGGACGAACCACTGCATGGCCGAGGCGCTGGCCAGGAAGTCGAAGGAGCCGGGGCGCAGCGGCGGGGCCTCGCCGTCGGCGGCCAGGCGCAGCACGCCCGGAACCGGCAGCGCGCCGAGCATGGCCGGGGAAAGGTCCAGGGCCACGTAGGGCCCGGCAGTGCGCGGGGCCAGCAGTTCCGTGAGCAGGCCGCAACCCGCGCCGATCTCCAGCACCCGACCCAGGGGGCCGTCCCCCGCCAGCCGGGCGCACTCCACCGCCACCTCGGCCTGGACCCGGGCGGCCTCGCGGTAGGTGTCCCGGGCCCGGTCGAAGGCCCGGCGCACGCCCTTATCCACCAGCCGCCTCCAGCAAGACGGAAAGGGGCACGAAGTGTCCGCCCTCCAGGGCCAGGAAGCGCGCCCCGGGCAACGCCTCCAGGCAGCGCCGCACGGCCTCGGCCGGGACGATGGCGTCGTCCGCGCCGTGGAGCACGAGGACGTGGTCGGCCGGGACACGGGGCGCGGCGTCGGTGGCGGATTCGGCCAGAAAGGCCAGTCCCGCGTCCAGCTCCGCCGGGGCGACGTCCCCGGGAACAGGCACGGGAGCCGCCCCGCACTTTGCGTGGAAGGCCGCCACGGTCCCGGTCGGGTCGGTGGCCAGGGCCCGACGCATGAGCCGCAGCACGCGGGCCGGGGTGAAGCCGGTGAAGCTCAGGAACGGCGCGGCCAGAACCACGCGTTCGTAGCGCGGCAGGACCAGGGCGCGATGCTTGAGCACGAGGTGCGCGCCCGTGGACCAGGCCAGCAGCGCCTCCCCGCCACGTTCCAGGGCCGCCAGGACTCGAGCCTCGTCCAGCCCGGCGAAGGGCGCGAGAAAGCGGGCTCCCCCGGGGAAATTGGGAAAAAGGGCCGCAAATCCGGCCCAGCCGGAAACGAAGGTCAGGTCCATGCGCTCATGGCCTCGCGCAGGTCGGCCAGGGCCGCGCGGGTCAGCTCGAGGTCCGCGTCCGTGAGGTCCGCGCGCAGGGAGAGCCGCAGCCGGGCCGTGTGCGCGGGCACCGTGGGCGGCCGCACGGCCGGGGCCAGAATGCCGCGTCCGGCCAGGAAGTCGCGGGCGCGCAGTGCGGTCTCGTTGGGACCGAGAATTACGGGCACGATCTGGCAGGCCGAGGCCCCGGTGTCGAAATCCAGTCCGGCCAGGAAAGCACGCAGCCCAGCCGCCATGTCCAGGAGTCTCGAGCCCAGGGACGGATCGCGGATCACGGCCCGGACGCCCGCAAGGGCCGCGCCCACGGCCGCCGGAGGCAGGGCCGTGGAGAAGATGAAGCCTCGGCCGGTGTTGCGCAGGTAGTCCACGGCCTCCCGGCTCCCGGCGATGAAGGCCCCGTGCGCGCCCAGGGCCTTGCCCAGGGTGCCCATGAAGAGCACGTTCTCGCCCGCCACCCCGAGTTCGTAGCCCAGGCCCCGGCCCTGGCCGAAGACGCCCGTGGCGTGGGCCTCGTCCAGCACGAGCAGGGCGCCGTGCTCACGGCAGAGCGCGGCGATCTCCTTCAGGGGGGCCAGATCGCCGTCCATGCTGAAGACCGTGTCCGTGACCACGATCTTGCGTTCGCGGCCGCGATGACGCTCCAGGAGTTCGGCCAGATGCGCGGCGTCGGCATGGCGGTAGCGCTCCATGTCCGAGCCGGAGAGACGGATGCCGTCCACGATGCTGGCGTGGTTCAGACGATCGGAGAAGATCACCGCGTGGCGGCCGCCCAGGGCCTGGAGCAGGAGCACGTTGGCCGCGTAGCCCGAGCCCACCGCCAGAGCGTCCTGGGTCTCCTTCAGCGCGGCCGCCTCGCTCTCCAGCAGGTCCAACAGGGAATACTGGCCCGAGACGAGGCGCGAGGCCCCGGAGGAGGTTCCGTATTCGCGCACCGCGCAGACGGCGGCCTCCTTCATCTCCGGCGTACCGGCCAGGCCGAGATAGTTGTTGGAGGCCAGGTTGAGCAGCCGCCCGCCCCCGGCCGTGACGAAACGATCCGCGCCCCGGTCCAGATCCGGAACACGCCGAAGCAGCCCACGCTGTTCCAATCCAGCCAATTCGCGCCGGAAGAACTCCGGCCAGAACGATGCTCCCATGCCCGCCTTGAAAGCCTGTTGCGATTGATCTACCGTTCGGACCCCGGTCAACGGGAGAAAGGAGCAGAACATGTCCGCGAAACCCGGAACACTCTGGCATCCCTGCACCCAGATGAAGGACCACGAGGACTTCCCCGTGATCCGGGTGGCCAGGGGCCAAGGCATATATCTCTTCGACGAGGGCGGCAAGCGCTACCTGGACGCGGTCTCGTCCTGGTGGGTGAACCTCTTCGGCCACGCCAATCCGCGCATCGCCTCGGCCATCGCCCGCCAGGCCCAGATCTTGGAGCAGGTCATCCTGGCCGGGTTCAGCCACGCCCCGGCCGAGGAGCTGGCCGAGCGCCTGACCGCCCTGGCTCCGGCGGGCCTCGAACACGTCTTCTACGCCGACAACGGCTCCTCGGCCGTGGAAGTGGCGCTGAAGATGGCCCACGGCTTCTTCCGCAACCAGGGCCGCGCCGGGAAGTTCCGCTTCACCTACCTGGACAACGGCTACCACGGCGAGACCCTGGGCGCGCTGGCGGTCTGCGGCGAGGATCTGTATTCCGAGCAGTTCGGGGCCATCATGCCCCAAGGCAACCTGCGCGTGGCCGGGCCGGACTGCTTCCGCTGCCCTTTGGGGCTCGCGCGCGAGGGCTGCGACGCGCCCTGCTTCCAGGCCATGGGCGAAACCCTGGAACGCCATGCAAACGAGATCGCGGCGGTCATCGTGGAGCCCCTGCTCCAGTGCGCGGGCGGGTTCCGCATCTATCCCCCGGCCTACCTGCGCCGCCTGCGTCAGGCCACGCGCGAGGCCGGCGTCCTGCTCATCCTGGACGAGATCGCCACGGGCTTCGGCCGCACGGGCACCCTCTTCGCCTGCGAGCAGGCCGGGATCAGCCCGGACCTCATGTGCGTGTCCAAGGGCGTCACCGGCGGCTTCCTGCCCCTGTCCGCCGTGCTGGCCACGGACGAGATCTACGCGGCCTTCTACGCCGATTGGGCCGAACGCAAGGCCTTCCTGCACAGCCACAGCTACACCGGCAACCCCCTGGCCTGCGCCGCCGCCCTGGAGACGCTGGCCATCTTCCGCGACGAGGACGTCATCGCCCGCAACCGGCCCAAGGCCGCGCTCCTGGCCGAGCTGGTCCGCGAACGCTTCGGCGGGCATCCCAACGTGGGCGAGGTGCGTTCCCTGGGATTCGTCACGGCCGTGGAGCTGGTGGCCGACCGGGCCACGAAGGCCCCCCTGCCCGCCGCGAACCGCACGGGCCTCCACATCTCCCGCGCCGGGTTCAAGCGCGGCCTGCTCTGGCGCAACCTGGGCGACATCCTCTACTTCATGCCGCCCTACGTCATCACCGAGGAGGAGATCGACCGGCTGACCCGCGACGCCCGGGCCGCCCTGGGGGAGGTGCTGCCCGAAGGAGAGGCGAGATGATCCGCCTGTTCGTCTCCGGCACGGACACCGACGCGGGCAAGACCGTGCTGGCGGGCCTCCTGGCCAAACACTTGCTGGGCCTCGGCAAGAGCGTGCGCTACATCAAGCCCATGCAGACCGGACACCCGCCGGACGACGACGCGGCCACGGTGCGCCGCATCTCGGGCCTGGGCCCGGAGGCCGCGCGCCTGCTCTTCTCCGCGCCCGAGCCCGTGTCACCGAACTTCTGCTTCGACCCCTTCCCCTTCGAGGAGATCCTGGACGCCGTGGCGGCCGAGCCCCCCTCCGACGTGCTCCTGGTGGAGGGCGCGGGCGGCCTGCTGGCCCCGCTGGACGACGCCCGGGCCATGCACGACCTGGCCCGGGCCCTGAACATGCCGGTGGTCCTGGCCGCGCCCAACCGCGTGGGAGGGCTGAACCACCTCCTGCTCTCCCTGCACTTCATGCGCAGCACCGGCCTGCAGCTGGCCGCCGTGGGCCTGAACGAGCACTTCAGCGCCGACGCCCGCAAGGCCGCCCTGAACCGCGACTTCCTGCGCCGCACCATGCCCGGCCTGCCGCTGTTCACCTACGACGCCACGGGACTCACGAGCGAACCGCCGTTTTGTTGACACCCCGGCGCTTCCGGTCGTATTTCCTCGAGAAACCCGCCGGAGGCGCGACATGACGCAGGTCTTCTTCATCGGCGCGGGTCCGGGCGACCCGGAACTGCTCACGCTCAAGGCCGCGCGGCTCATCGGCATGGCCGACCTGGTGCTCTACGCGGGCTCCCTGGTGCCCCCGGCGACGGTGGCCGAGGCCAAGGACGGGGCCCGGGTCATGGACTCCGCCCCCCTGACCTTGGAGGAACAGCACGCCCTGGTCATGGACTGCGTTCGAGCCGGAGGACTGGTGGCCCGGGTGCATACCGGCGACCCCTCGCTCTACGGCGCGGTGCGCGAACAGACGGAACTCCTGGACCGCGAGGGCGTGGACTGGGAGGTGGTGCCCGGGGTCACGGCGGCCTTCGCCACGGCGGCCGCCGCGCGCGTGGCCTTCACCGTGCCGGACGGCACGCAGACCCTGATGGTCACGCGCCTGGCCGGGCGCACGCCCGTGCCCGAGGCCGAGGCCCTGCGCGAATTGGCCCGCCACGGCTCGGCCCTGGCGATCTATCTTTCGGCCGGGGACGTCGCGGGGGTGCGGCGAGAACTGCTGGCCGGGGGGTTGCCCCCGGACACGCCGGTGGTCATCGGCCACCGCGTGGGCTGGCCGGACGGCTCGGTGCGGGAGACCAGCCTGGACCAGCTGGCCGAGGCCGCCGACGAGGCCGGATTCACGCGCCAGGCCGTGTTCCTGGTCCTGCCGGGCAACGGCGCGCGCGGCGCGCGCTCGAAACTCTACGACGGCGGCTTCCGCCACATGTACCGGGGGTGAGCATGGAACGGCTGTCCCTGAAAAGCGCGGCGCGGGAAGATTTCCTGGACATCACTGGAGAACTGCGCGAACTCGTGCGGATGCGGGGCTGGATCAGCGGGGCCCTGGCCCTGTTCTGCCCGCACACCACGGGAGCGCTGACGGTCAACGAAGGCGCGGACCCGGACGTGGAGCGCGACGTGCTCGCCCGGCTGCGGACCCTGGCTCCGCGCGAGGGCGACTACCGCCACGCCGAGGGCAACAGCGACGCCCACGTGAAGACGAGCCTCCTGGGGCCCTCGCTGCTCGTCCTGGTGCAGGACGGAACGCTCATGCTCGGCACGTGGCAGAAGGTCTTCTTCTGCGAATTCGACGGGCCCAGGCGGCGCGAACTCTGGGCCCAGTGGCTGCCGGGAGCCTGATCAGAAGAGTCGGCGGACCTTGTCCCAGGCCTGCAACGGCGGCTCGACGCCCGGGCGGGACTGGGCCTGCTCCATGCGGCCGCGCAGGCCGTCCACCCAGGTCTTCAGGCGGAAGCACTCGGCGGTGTCCATGTCGCGTCCGGCCTCGGTGAGCAGATCACGGCCCGCGCGGCGCAGCGCCTCGCGGTAGCCCATGCCCTTGGCGGCGTAGCGGGCGGCCTTGTCTTCCATGCGGCGCTTGGCTATTCTCTCGTTCATGGTCGCATCCTCCCTGATGCCTGAGGTTCGCGACCTAAAAAGCAAATTCCGGGCCAGTCCCGGGCGACCGGCCGGGAATCCGCGCCACACGGACATTTCTCCATGCAGAACAGCCACAAGTTCTTCCGCAACGAGGCCTGCGCCTACTTCCCCTGCCATGAAACCGACGATCCCGGGAACTTCAACTGCCTGTTCTGCTACTGCCCGCTCTACTGCCTGGGCCCGGACTGCGGCGGCGACTTCCGGCTCACCCCGGCGGGCGTGAAGGACTGCACGCCCTGCATGCTGCCGCACCGGCCCGAAAACTACGGACGCATCGTGGAAAAACTCCGGCTGGTCTGCCGGAAGCGCGCGGACTAGGAACTACTGCTCGGAGAGGTAGGGCAGGAGGAGGTCCATCTCGGCCAGGATATCCACGAAGCGGATTCCGGCCAGGAAGCGGCCGCCCACCAGCCCGGTCCAGACGATCTCGCCGAAGCGCTCTTCCTCCAGGGCGTTCAGCCCGTTGCCCACGGCCAGCACGGTCACGGCCTGGCCCACGTCCACGCGGCCGTAGAGCGAGGCGTCCTCGGAGCGGACCTTCATGCCCGCGCGGGAGAGGTCGTCCACGGCGAAGCGGTGGCGTCCGCCCGCCAGGAGCAGGTCGCAGCGCAGGCGGCCGTCCGCGGGCAGACGCGGCTTGCGACGGCGCTCCGCGCGACGACCGCCGGACGTGCTCATGGGGCCTCCTCCCGGCCGGGGTCGCGCCCCGGAATCAGAAGACTTCCGCCTCGAACCAGAAGATGTCCGTGCCCTCGGCCTTCCAGGCGTCGGCCGGGAGCCCGGCCTTGAGGCAGGTCTGGCCCAGGAACTTCAGCCGGTCCCAGCCCCACTCCACCGGCACCTGGGGCAGGAGCAGCCCTGACTGGTAGCCCCGGCGCATGAGCAGGCCGTGGCGGCCCACTTCCACCAGTTCCGGGTCCGGGCAGGGCGTGAGGGGCGAGAGGATGGAGATCTCGACCTCCAGCCGGGCGAACTCCCCGGCGGTCAGCGGCGGAAAGCGCGGATCCTGGAAGGCCGCCGCCTGGGCCATGTCCCAGACCGTGCGGAACAGCGGGCCCGCGCCCTGGATGTGGCCGATGCAGCCGCGCAGCCGCCCGTCCAGGCTCAGGGTCACGAAGGCCCCCAGGCGCTCGCGCAGCTTGTCCGTGGGCGGCGCGGGCGGATCGTCTGGGCCGTGGCCCGGGGTCAGCCGGGAGGCGATGGACAGGCGCACCAGATCCTTGAGGTAAATCTTTTCCTCGTCCGTGAGGGTGAAGTGGAAGGCTTCGGTCATCACGGCCTCCTTGTGCCCATGTCTCTATTTTATCCGGCCCGGGAGGTCTTGGCAAAGTCCGCGCCGGGCGCGGCCGGGGGCACCGCGCGCAGGAGCAGAAGCCCGGCGGCGAAAAGCAGGATCACCGCGCCCAGGCCCACGCGCTGGGAGCCCGAGGCCAAGGTCAGCCAGCCCACCAGGAGCGGGCCGATGAAGGCCGTGATCTTGCCCGAGAGCGCGAAGAGCCCGAACATCTGGTTGCGGACCTCCTCCGGGGCCATGCGCGCCAGCCAGGTGCGACTGCTGGCCTGGGCCGGACCCACGAACAGGCCGAGGATCAGGCCGAAGACCCAGAACAGGGACTTGGAGGTGACCACGAGCATGAGCGCGCCGGGCAGCATGAGGCCCCAGAGGGACCAGACGATGACCTTCTTGGGCCCCAGACGGTCGTCCAGCACGGCGAAGGCCGCCGCGCCGAGCCCGGCGGTGACGTTCAGGCCGATGCCGTAGAGCAGGATCTCCTCCGGGCCCATGCCGAAGGTTCCGGCGGCGTAGATGCCGCCGAAGGCGAACATGGTCGTCAGGCCGTCGTTGTAGAGCATCCGCGCCAGAAGGAAGCGGCCGATGTCGCGGTAGCGCCGGGCCTGGCGCAGGGAGTCGCGGATCTGGGCCAGCCCGGCCAGCACGGCGCGCCCCAGGGGCATGCCGGTGTCCGGCTCGTCGCGGGCCAGGAGAAAGAGCGGCAGAGAGAACAGGCCGAACCAAAGCGCGGTGAGCAGGGCCGTGGCCCGGACATGCTCGGCCTCCCCGCGCGGCAGGGGCAGCCAGGGATCGGCCGTGACCAGGCCGTAGAGCCCGATGGCGAGGCAGAGCAGGCCACCCACGTAGCCCACGGCCCAGCCCCAGCCGGACCAGCGGCCCAGGCGTTCCGGCGGGCAGAGCGAAGGCAGCATGGCGTTGGCGAAGACCACCCCGCACTCCATGCCCACGGTGGCCAGGCCCACCAGGATGAGCGCGGCCGGGACGCAGGCCGGGTCGGGCTTGATGAACCAGAGCAGGGCCGTGCAGACCACGGCCAGGAGCGTGAAGGCTCCGATCCAGGGTTTGCGGCGGCCCCGGTGGTCGGCCACCGCGCCCAGGAGCGGCCCGCCCAGGCCGATGACCAGCCCGGACACGGCCAGCATCTCGCCCCACTGGGCCGTGCCCAGGGTCTCGTTCTCGGCCACGGAGCGGGCGAAGTAGGCCGCGAAGACGAAGGTCTCGATGAGCGTGGAGAAGGCGCTGTTGGCCCAGTCGTAGAAGGCCCAGGCCAGGAGCCCGGCCAGCGGACGGACGGGGCGCGCCGCGCTCACGGGAGGCCCCTAGAAGCCCTGCTCCAGGGGCGGATTCACGAGGCAGACCCCCAGATCCGAGAGGTCCGCCGGGGGCCGCTTGGCGGGGGTCAGCCGCACGTGGCGATCCTCCGTGATCAGGCGTCCCTCGGCCAGCCACTGCACGGCCTGGGGAAAGATGCGGTGTTCCAGCTTCAGGATGCGCGCGGCCAGGGCGTCGCCGCCCTCGCCCGGCTCGGCTGGAACGGCGGCCTGGATGACCACCGGGCCGTGGTCCATGATCTCGTCCACGAAATGCACGGTGCAGCCGGAGATGCGCACGCCGTAGTCAGCGGCGTCGCGCTGGCCGTGAGCCCCGGGAAAGCTCGGCAGAAGCGCGGGGTGGATGTTCAGCATGCGGCGATGAAAGGCCTGCACGAAGCCCGGGGAGAGGATGCGCATGAACCCGGCCAGGATCACGGCCTCGGCCTGATGCGCCTCGATGGCCCGCAGAACCTCGCGGTCGAAGTCCCCGCGCGAGGGAAAGTCCGAGTGGACCACGACCTTGGTGGGGATGCCGTTCTTGCGCGCCCGGATCAGGCCGTAGGCGTCGGGCTTGTTGGCGACCACCAGCTTGATCTCGGCGTCCAGGACGCCCTGCTCGATGCGGTCGATGAGGGCCTGCAGGTTGGAGCCGCCTCCGGAGACGAGCACGGCGAGGGACAGGGGCATGGGGACTCCTTGAAGCGCGGGCTGCGCAAGAAATGCTGGAATTCAGGCGACTTGAAAATAATAGCCCGGAATCCGGCCCGCGTCAAGAAAGCGAAAGGGATTGGCAGGGGCGGGAACGGTGCGATAAGGTGCCGCACCATGCCGACGCCGCTCCGCCTCCTCGTCCTCCTGATCCTGGCCGCCCTGGGAACAGTCGCGCCCAGCATCGCGGCCCAGCCCGGCGACGACGGCCGGGACGCGCGCATGGAGCACGCCCGGGCCCAGAGCCTCCTGGACATCTGGACCGGCGACCTGCCGGAGATGCTGGACAACCACCGCGTGCGCGCCCTGGTCATCAGCGACCGGGCCAACTTCTTCATCGACGCCACGGGCCAGCCCCGGGGTTTCATGTACGAGCTGGGCCAAATATACCGCAAGAAGCTCAACGTCGGGCGCAAAAAACGTGAGCTGCGGGTGGACGTGACCTACGTCCCCGTGCTCCTGGACGACGCCATTCCGGCCCTGCTGGCCGGACGCGGCGACGTCATCGCCCACACCCTGACCGTGACCCCGGAAAGGGAGAAGCTGGTGGCCTTCACCGCGCCCCTGCTCACCGACGTGCGCGAGGTTCTGGTCACGCGCAAGGGCGCGCCGCGCCTGACGCGCATGGAGGACTTCGGCGGCCGCGAGGTCCACGTGGTGAGCGGTTCGAGCCACGTGGAGCACCTCCGGGCCCTGAACCTCCTGTTCTCGCGCCACGGCGTCCCGCCCGTGAAGATCGTGGAGGCCGAACATACCCTGGGCTCGGCCAACCTCCTGGAGATGCTCTCCGCCGGGATCATCGACAGCGTGGTCTGCGACGACCACCAGGCCGCGCTCTGGTCCCGGATCCTGCCCGGGCTGGTGATCAACGAGGCCTTTCCCCTGACCGCCGGGGGCAAGGCCGCCTGGGCCGTGCGCAAGACCAATCCCCTGCTCCTGGCGAGCCTGAACGCGGCCATCGCGGACATGCTTCGCGACCGGAAGGCGCTCGAATCCCGATTCGCGGCCTACCACCAAGACACGCGCTGGTTGTCCAACCCCTTCGTGGGCCGCGAGGGCCGCGCCTTCATGAAGCACTTCCAGGCCTACGCCCGGACCTACGGCTTCGACTGGCTCCAGGCCCTGGCCCAGGCATTCCAGGAGTCGCGCCTGGACAACACGGCGGTCAGCCCCTCGGGCGCGGTGGGGATCATGCAGCTTTTGCCCTCCACGGGCCGGGGCCTGGGCTTCGACGACATCCGCCCGGCGGAGAACAACATCCACGCGGGCATCAAGTACATGAACCTGCTGCGCGGCCAGTTCGACGACGAGGCCATGACCCCGGAAAACCGCTTCCACTTCGCCCTGGCGGCTTACAACGCCGGGCCGAACCGGGTGAAGCGGCTGCGCGAGATGGCCGCCGAGGACGGGCTCGACCCCAACGTCTGGTTCGGGAGCGTGGAGCGCGAGGCCTTGCGCGTGGTGGGGCTGGAGACCGTGAACTACGTGCGCAACATCAACAACTACTTCATCGCCTACCGGCTCTCGGCCGAGATCATCACACGCCGTGACGAAACCATGAAGAGCAAGGAGCGGACGACGCCATCGGCCGGGGGCGCGATCCGTTCCTAGCGCTCCGCCAGCCGCCCCACCACCAGGGAGGCCTTGTCCCGGCCGTCCAGGCGCAACACGTCCGTGAGCCCGGCGTCCTCCATCCAGCCCCGCACCTCGGATTCCGTGTAGGTGTCCCCGCGCTCGGTGTTCACGAGCATGTTCAGGGCGAACAGGGCCCCGTGCAGCGGCGTGGTGCGGTCGTCGTCCATGATGAAGTCCTGCACGGCCACCCGGCCGCCCGGATTCAGGGCCCGGGCCGCGCGGGCCACCAGACGCTTATTTTCCGCGGCGGAATTGATGTGCGCGATGGCCGAGAGGAAGACCAGGTCGTAGCCTTGGCCGAAATCGGCGTCGTGGTAGTCGCCGTTCTGGGTGCCGATGCGCTCGGAGAGTCCCTCGGCCGCCACGTAGCGCCGCGTGAGCGGGGTCACATGGGGCAGGTCCAGGACCACGGCCGTGAGCCCGGGCTCGGCCCGGCAGAAGGCCATGCTGTAGGCCCCGGAGCCGCCGCCCAGGTCCAGGACGCGGCGCACCCCGGAGAGGTCCAGGAGCGCGGCCAGGGCCCCGGCGTCATCCTTGGCCCGGCGGTGCATGGCCTCGATGAAGGAGCGGGTGTCGGCCGAATCGGCCGAGGGCCGCTCGGTGACGCGGCCGCCGCGGCGCACGGCGTCGGTGAGCGTGGCCCAGCTCTTGTAGACGTTGGCGGTGTGCGCCAGACCCGAAAGGTAGCGCGGGCTCCTGGCGTTGAGGAAGGTCTCGGCGGCCTCGGTGTTGCGGAACAGTCCGCCGTCCTTGCGCACGAAGCCCAGGGCGGCCAGGGCGTTCAGCAGGCGGTCCAGGCCGCGCGGGTCCGCGCCCAGGCGCTCGGCCGCCTCCTCCGAGCCCAGCCCCTCCAGGCCCAGGGCCGTGAAGACTCCCAGTTCGAAGGCCGAGAGCAGCACCCGGCTCTCCTGGAAGGCCTTGGCGATCTCCTGGATATCCCTCTCGCCGCCAATCTCGGGCCTGGACATGATCTCCTCCTTGCTCTACCGGCGCGCGTCCTCCACAAGGGCCGCCACCAGCGCGGGAATGGTGTAGTCGGCGGGCTGCACGGCGGGCGCGAAGCCGTATTTCTCCAGCGTCCGGGCCGTCACCGGGCCGATGCAGGCGAAGCGCACCGAGGAATGTTTCCTCATCTCCTCGGCGGGCATCAGGGCGAAGAAGTTGTCCACCGTGGAGGAGCTGGCGAAGGTCACGTAGTGGATGCGGCCCTCGTCCAGGGCCGCGCGCAGTTCCGAGGCGTCGGACTGGGCGGGCCGGGTCTCGTAGACCGGCAGCACGTCCACGTGGCAGCCCGCCTTGCGCAGATCCTCGGGCAGCACCTCGCGGGCCTCGCGAGCCCGGGGGATGAGGACGCGCTTGCCCGCCGCGCCTTTCTCCAGCAGTCCGGCCACCACCTGTTCGGCCACGAACTTCCCGGGCACGAAGTCCGCGCGGATGCCGCGTTCGGCCAGGGCGGCCGCCGTGGCCGGGCCGATGGCCCCCACCTCCACGCCCGCGAAGACGCGCGCGTCCAGGCCGAACTCGGCCAGGTGGTCCCAGAAGCACTTCACGCCGTTCACCGAGGTGAACACGGCCCAGTCGTAGGACGGCAGGGCCACCACGGCCTTCTCCACGGCCTCGTCGTCGGCCGCCGGGGTCACGGCGATGGTCGGGAACTCCAGGACGCAGGCCCCGTCCTCGCGCAGCAGGGCCGAGAGGTCGCTGGCCTGCTCGCGGGAGCGCGTGACCACCACGCCCTTGCCCAAAAGCGGCTTCTTCTCGAACCAGGCCAGCTTGTCGTGCAGGCCGCAGACCCCGCCCACGATGATGATGCTCGGGGCCTTGAACTTCCGGCGCTCGGCCTCTGCGGCCACGTGTTCAAGCGTGGAGACGAAGGACTGCTGGTCGCAGCGCGTGCCCCAGCGGACCAACGCCACCGGGGTCTCCGGAGCGCGGCCGTTGTTCATCAGGTTGCCCGCGATCATGGGCAGGTTCTTCACGCCCATGTAGAAAACCAGGGTGGAGCTGCTCCGCCCGTAGACTTCCCAGTTGTGGCCGGACTCCTCCTTGGTGGGGTCCTCGTGGCCGGTGATGAAGCAGACGCTCGTGGTGTGGTCGCGGTGCGTCACCGGAATCCCGGCGTAGGCCGCGGCGGCCACCCCGGACGTGACGCCCGGGACCACCTCGAATTCGACGCCCGCCTCCACCAGCTCCTCGGCCTCCTCGCCGCCACGCCCAAAGACATAGGGATCACCGCCCTTGAGCCGGGCCACGCTCTTGCCCTCGCGGGCCTTGGCGATGATCAGGGCGTTGATCTGGTCCTGAGGCAGGGTGTGGTCCCCGCCCTTCTTGCCCACGTAGAGCACTTCCGCGTCCTCGCGGCAGAACTTCAGGAGGTCCGGGTGGGCCAGGTAGTCGTAGATGACCACGTCGGCCGTCTCCAGAATCTGCTTGCCCTTGAGGGTGAACAGGCCGAGATCGCCCGGGCCCGCGCCGATGAGATAGACCTTGGACATGTTGCCTCCGGCGGCCAGGGGAAGCCCCTTTCTGGAGAAAGGGGCTTCCCCTGGACCCCTTCCCCAAAGACTTTCAACGGCGCGCCCTCGCGGGCGCGCGGCTCATGACACTCGTTTCGGCCGCGCCGGGGCGGGCCCGCCTTGCATCCTCAGCCCGCCACGCTGCGCAGCCGGGCCTCCAGGGCCGAGAGCTTGTCCTTCTCCTCGGCCAAAAGCGTCAGCTTCTCGCGCTCCTTCTCCACGACCTCGGCCGGAGCCTTGGCCACGAAGCCCTGGTTGGCGAGCTTCTTTTCCACGATGGACACCTGTTGGGCCAGTTTGTCCAGCTGCTTGCCCACGCGGATCAGCTCGGCCTCGAAGTCCACCACGCCCTCCAGGGGCACGAAGACCTCGTTGCCGCGCACCACGGCCGTGCCCGAGGCGCGGGGGCCCTTGACCTCCGGTCCGGCCTGGAAGTTCTCCAGCCGGGCCAGGGAGAGCAGCAGGGGCCGCACGGATTCGAGCAGCGCGGCGTCCTCGGCCGAGGGCGTGCGCACGAGCAGGTCGAGCTTCTTCGCCGGGTCCACGCCCAGTTCGGCGCGGATGTTGCGCACTGCGGTGACCACGCCCTGGAACAGCTCCATCCTGGCGGCCACGGCCTCGTCGCGCAGTTCGGGACGGGCGGCCGGGGAAGGCTCCAGGGCGATGTCCTTGCGGTTTTCCGGGATGCCCGGCAGCGCGGCCCATATCTCCTGGGTCACGAAGGGCATGATCGGGTGGAGCAGGACCAGGGTCTCGGAGAGCACGGTCCAGAGCACCACCTGGGCGCGGGCCTTGGCCGTCTCGTCCTGGCCGTAGAGGTCGCCCTTGGCCATCTCCAGGTACCAGTCGCAGAACTCGCTCCAGATGAAGCGGTAGAGCCCCTGGGCCATGTCGTTGAAGCGGTACTCCACGACGGCCAGGCGCACCTCCTCCTTGACCTCCTCCAGGCGGCGCAGAATCCAGGTGTTGGCCAGTCCGCCGCAGTCCTTCAGCTCCGCCCGGGGCATGGCCTCGGGCAGGTTCATGAGCGCGAAGCGGGCCGCGTTCCAGATCTTGTTCACGAAGTGGCGGTAGCCCTCGATGCGCTTCTCCGAGAGCTTGATGTCCCGGCCCATGGCCGCGAAGGCCGTGAGGGTGAAGCGCAGGGAGTCGGTGCCGTATTTCTCGATCATCGCCAGCGGGTCGATGACGTTGCCCGTGGACTTGCTCATCTTCTTACCCTGCTCGTCGCGCACCAGGGCGTGGATGTACACGTGTCCGAAGGGCACGCGGTCCATGAAGTGCAGGCCCATCATCATCATCCGGGCGACCCAGAAGAAGAGGATGTCGAAGCCGGTGACGAGCACGGAGGTGGGATAGAAGGCCGCCAGCTCCGGGGTCTTGTCCGGCCAGCCCAGGGTCGAGAAGGGCCAGAGCGCGGAGGAGAACCAGGTGTCCAGCACGTCCTCGTCCTGAACCAGGCGCGTCTCGCCGCACTTGGGGCAGCGGTCGGGGTCCTTGGCCGCCACGATGAGTTCGCCGCAAGCCTCGCAAGTCCAGGCCGGGATGCGGTGGCCCCACCAAATCTGGCGGCTGATGCACCAGTCGCGGATGTTGTCCAGCCAGTCGTAGTAGACCTTCTCCCACTGCTTGGGGAAAATCTCGGTGTCGGCGGGCACGGCGGCGCGGGCGCGCTCGGCCAGGGGCTTGACCTTCACGAACCACTGGGTGGAGACGTGCGGCTCGATGACGCTCTTGCAACGGTAGCACTCGCCCACGCTGTGCTCGTGGTCCGCCACCTCCAGGAGCAGGCCCTCGGCCTGAAGGTCTGCCACCACGGCCTCGCGGCACTCCTCCTTGGTCATGCCGCGATACTTCTCGGGCGCGTTCTCGTTCATGCGCCCGTCCTCGTCGATGACCTGCATCACCTCCAGGCCGTGCTTGCGGCCCAGTTCCCAGTCGTTCATGTCGTGGGCCGGGGTGACCTTCAGGCAGCCGGTGCCGAACTCGCGGTCCACGTAGTTGTCGCCGATGACCGGGAGCTTGCGGCCCACCAGGGGCAGCACCGCGTACTCGCCGATGTGCTCGTTGTAGCGCTCATCCTCGGGATGCACGGCCACGGCCGTGTCGCCGAGCAGCGTCTCCGGCCGGGTGGTGGCGATCACGAGCGAACCGCCCTTCATGAGCGGATACTTGATGTGCCAGAGGTGGCCCTTCCTCGGGGCGTGCTCCACCTCGTCGTCGGCCAGGGCCGTGTGGCAGCGGTTGCACCAGTTGACGATGTACTTGCCCTTGTAGATGAGTCCCTCGTGGAAGAGCCGGGCGAAGACCTCGCGCACGGCCCGGGACAGGCCCTCGTCCAGGGTGAAGCGCTCCCGGGTCCAGTCAACGGACGCGCCCAGGCGGCGGATCTGGTTCAGGATGCGGTCGCCGTACTGCTTGCGCCACTCCCAGACCCGGGCGATGAAGGCCTCGCGCCCCAGGTCATGGCGGCCCTTGCCTTCCTTCTTCAACTGGCGCTCGACCACGTTCTGGGTGGCGATGCCCGCGTGGTCCGTGCCCGGAACCCAGAGGACCTTGCGGCCCTGCTGGCGGTGGAAGCGGCAGAGGATGTCCTGAAGCGTCAGGTTCAGGGCGTGGCCCATGTGCAGGGCGCCGGTGACGTTGGGCGGCGGGATGACGATGGAATACGGCTTGCCCGGCCCGGCCGGGTCGGGGCTGAAGGCCCGGGTCTCTTCCCAGTGCTTGGCCCACTTTTCCTCAATGCCCCAAGGCTCGTAACCCTTGGGGAGGGATGCTTCGGACATCGACTGACTCCTTTGGAAAGATGACGGGAGCGGGTCATGGCCCGGTCCCGTCCGCGCTGAATCGAAAGACCTACCCAAAAATCGTCCAAGAGGAAAGACCCGGCTTCGCCGCCGACTTCGTCGGACTATAGAAAGGCAGAGAGGCTCTCGGCTCTTTGTCTCTTTGAAACGGGCCGAAGGCCCCCGGCTTCGTCGGATGAGAGAAAACGGAGAGGCTCTTCCTTGCTTTCCGAGATCAGGCGAAGCCTGCCGCTCCGCCGGATTATAATGCGGCCCTCCTTGCCACCCAGCATGGATTCTGCGATAGAAAAAATGCGATTCGTAAGTTCTTCAACGGGTTGCCCCTGACAACAGAGGAGGAGAGATGAAAGGGATTCTGCGCGTGTTGGTGTTCCTGTGCTGCCTGGGCGCCGCCGGAACGGCCCTGGCCTGCACCACGATCCTCGTGGGCAAGGACGCCTCCACCGACGGTTCGGTGCTCGTTTCGCATTCCGACGACGGCCTGGGCGACGCCCGGCTCATCTCTGTCCCGGCCATGGACCACAAGCCCGGAAGCATGCGCGCGGTGTACTACTCCCACTGCGCCCTGGACTTCAAGCCCCAATGGGGCGGCAGCGAGTCCCAGCGCATGATGACCACCGAGCGCGGCCCGGGCTACAACACCCCCGGCGTGCCCAAGAGCGTGCCCCTGGGCTTCATCCCCCAGGTGGCCCATACCTACGCCTACTTCGACGCCAACTACGGGATCATGAACGAGCACCAGCTGTCCATCGGCGAATGCACGGACAAGGCCAAGGTCCACCCCGAGCCCGAGGCGGGCAAGCGCATCTTCTACTCCGCCGAGCTGTCCCGCGTGGCCCTGGAGCGCTGCACGACCGCCCGCGAGGCCATCCAGCTCATGGGCGAACTCATCGCCAAGTACGGCTACTACGGCACCGGCGAGACCCTCCTCGTGGCCGATCCCAAGGAAGGCTGGGTCTTCGAGATGTGCGGCTACGACATGAACGGCACGGACGGCGTCTGGGTGGCCCAGCGCGTGCCCGACGACGCCTTCTTCGCGGCCGCCAACCAGTTCCGCATCCGCGAGGTCCGGGAGAACGCCCCGGACATGATGTACTCCAAGAACATCTTCGACGTGGCCAAGGCCAAGGGCTGGTGGAAGCCCGAGAGCGGTCCCCTGGACTGGACCGCCGTGTACGGCGACGGCGAGTTCCACCACCCCTACTACTCCCTGCGCCGGGTCTGGCGGGCCATGACAATGGTGGCCCCGTCGCTGAAGCTCTCCCCCTGGGTCGAGGGCCCCTTCACCAAGGCCTATCCCTTCACCATCAAGCCGGACAACAAGCTCAACCCCAAGGACATCTTCGCCATCCACCGCGATAATTACGAAGGCACCGAGTTCGATTTGACCCAGGGGCTGGCCGCCGGGCCCTTCAACGACCCGAACCGCTTCGAGGGCCAGGCCGAGGGCATGGCCGACAAGGAAGGCCGCCTGACCCCGCTCGACGGGGCCTTCGAGCGGCCGCTGAACATATACCGCTGCGTCTACGCCTACGTGAACCAGTCGCGCTCGTGGCTGCCCGACGCCATCGGCGGGCTCACCTGGTACGGCCCGGACCGTCCGGCCACGGCCGTGCTCCTGCCCTTCCACGCGGGCGTCATCGACCTGCCCGCGCCGATCCAGAAGGGCGACGCGCTCAAGCTCGAACGCGGCAGCCTCTGGACCGCCTTCAACTACGTGGCCAACTACGCCATGCTCAAATACTCGTTCATGATCCAGGACATCGTGAAGGTGCGCGAGCGATACGAGTCCACCGCCTTCGGCGAGCAGCCCGCCCTGGAGGACAAGGCCCTGGCGCTCTGGAAGAAGGGCGACCAGAAGGGGGCGCGCAAGCTGCTCACCGCCGACGCCGACACCCGGGCCAAGGCCCTGCTCAAGGACTGGTGGAATCTCTCGGATCAGCTCTACATCAAGTACAACGACGGTTTCCTGAACACCAAGGAAGGCCTGGCCCAGGAAGTCTTCTACCCGGCCTGGTGGCTCAAGGCCGTGGGCTACGAAAGCGGCCCGAGCACGTACGAAAAGCCGAAGAAGTAACCGAACGCCCGGCGGGACGCCCTCTTCCTCGGGGAGGGGGCGTCCCTTGCCGAATCCCGCCCGCCTCTGCTACTGCCCTTTCATGTCCGCCCCATCCCCCTCCGCCCTGCACGTCTACTGGGACGAGTCCCACATCTGGGGTCTGCTGGTGGTCCGCGCCCTGCGCGCCTGGGGCCTGCCCCATCGACTGGTGAGCGGCGCGGAGATCGCCCGGGGCGTCCTGGCCGAGGACCGGCCTGCGGCCCTGCTCGTGCCCGGCGGCCGGGCCAGGGGCAAGGCCGAGGCCCTGGGGTCCGTCGGGGTGACCGCCGTGCGCGGATACGTGAACGACGGCGGAACCTACATCGGTTTCTGCGGCGGCGCGGGGCTGGGCCTCTCCGGCCGTGACGGCCTGGACATCTGCCCCTGGGAACGCGGCGGCTTCTCCGACCGCTTCCAGCATTTCCTGAGCGGGCATGTGCATGTGGAGCTGGCCCGGGACCATCCCCTGGTGCCCGAGGGATTGGGCCCGTCCATCCTGGCCCCGGTCTGGTGGCCCGCGCGGTTCGCGCCCCAGGGCGACGAGGCCGAGACCCTGGCCCGCTACCGGGAACCGGGCCCGGACTTCTGGGTCGCGGATCTGAGCCTTTCCGCCCTGCCGCCCCAGATCCTGGAGGACTGGGAAAACCTCCACGGCATCCGCCTCCGACCCGAGAACCTCATCGGCCGCCCCGCCGTTGTTTCCGGCAGGCTGGGCCGGGGCCGCTACCTGCTCTCCTACCCCCACCTGGAAACCCCGGCCTCGCGGCAGGCCAACGCCTGGTTCTCGCACATCCTGAACGCGGTCCTCGGGGACTCCACCGCGCGGCCGCCCCTGCCCGCCTGGGATCTCGCCTCCCTGCCCGTGACCTGGGCCGACCCGGTGCTCCTGCGCGCCCGAGACATCATGGAGGAGATCATCCGCACGGGCAGCGAACATTTCCTGCTCTTCTGGCGCAATCCCTGGCTCCTTGGCTGGCGGCGCGGCATCCCGGGCGCGGCCCTGGGCAGCCTCTACGCCCTGGTGCGCGAATGCCTGGCCCGCCCGGAGACCGAGGCCGCCCGTGACTACTGGCGGGAAAAGGCCGCGGAATTCGGCCGGCTGGCCGAGCTGTTCCACCAGGGCGTCACCGGCTACCTGCTCTCCGAGCGGCTGGCCATGACCGTGCTGCACTCCGCGCCCGAGGCCCTCTATCCGCGCGGGCTCCGGGGCCAGCGCGAAGCCCTGTTCGGGCCGCCGCCCTCCTCCGGCGGCCTCTACGCCGACCTCTCGCGCATCCTCGAGGAGCTGTGCCGTCGCCAGGATTGATCGAATACATGATATTGTTTGTCAGGTTATAATTCGATTTGTTGATTGCCGCCTCCGCTTCACGTATGCCCGTAAACAAGGGGAGCGCCCGGGTCCGCAGCCCACCCGGGCCGGAGAAGCATGGCAAGCGAGGATTCGCGGGACAAGCCCCAGACCTGCGCCGACATTCCCGACGGCGGCGGATCACCCGGCGGCGCGGACGCCCGGGTGCGCTTCTGTCTCTCCGAGGACGGGCTCAAACTCGGCATCAGCCGCTACACCCCGCCCGGCCCCGGCGGCGCGCCCCTGACCAGGGCGCGCATCCGCGAATCCCTGGCCCGGGCCGGAATCTCCCAGCCGCCCAGCGAGGCGGCCCTGGACAAGATCCTGCGCAACATCGCCGAAGACAAGCCGGTCACGGGCATCACCCTCGTGCGCGGCAAACCCGCCGTGGAATCCCGGGACGCCTTCCTGGAGCCCATGGGCGACCACGGCCGCCCCGTGTTCCACGGCGACATCGTGGCCCTCAAGCACGCCCCGGAAAAACCCGAGGACGGCCTGACCCTCGACGGCCGCGTTCTCACCCCGGCCAACCGGGCCCCGGCCAAGGATCTGGAGGTGCCCCGCGCGGACAACGTGGCCCTGAATCCGGCCGACGACACCGTGCGGGCACAGGTCTACGGCCTGGCCGAAGTCACCCCCCAGCGGGCCGTGGTGCGCCCGCTCATCACCCTGAACGAGAACAAGACCGAGGCCAGGGCCGTGATCATGGCCACGGACTCCCTGGACAGGCCCGTGACCGCCGAGCGGCTGGCCCGGGCCCTCAAGGTTCTGCGCATCTCGCGGCCGCTCCTGCGGGAAAATGCGGAACAGGCCCTGGCCCTGGCCCGGGAGACCGGCCAGCCCCAACAGGACGTGGTCCTGGCCCTGGGCGCGCCCCCCAAGCCCGGCAAGGACGGCTGGCTGGAGCTCCTGATCCGCAGCCGCGACCTGGTGGGCACCGAGGCCCAAGGCGGCCGCCTGGACTATCGCGAACGCGGCAGCCATCCCTCGGTGGAAAAGGGCCGCCAGTTCGCCCGCCTGCATCCCCCGGCTTCGGGGGAGGAGGGTCTGGACCTGTTCGACCAACCCATCGCCGCGTCCTCGGGGCAATCTCTGGAGATCACCGCGGGCGAGGGGGTCACGGCCTTGGAGGGCGGCGCGTTGTTCCAGGCCGAGGTGGACGGCATGGTGGTCGTCCAGGGGCAGGTGCTGTCCATCACCGACAGCGTGGTGGTCCCGGGCGACGTGAGTCTGTCCTCGGGAAACATCCGCGTGGACAAGGGCTCGGTGGAGGTCCAGGGCAGCGTGCGCGACGGCTTCGAGGTCCACTCGGCCGGGCACGTGGTGGTGCGCGAGGTGGTTGAAAGCGCCCGCGTCGAGGCCCAGGGCAACGTGGAGGTGGGCGGCGGCATCCTCATGTCCAAAGGCGGCCTGATCCGGGCCGGGGGCCACGTCACGGCCCAGTTCGCCACCAACGCGCGCATTCAGGCCGAGGGCGACGTGGTCATCGGCAACGAGATCACCCACTGCGCCATCCGCACCCAGGGGCAAATCCTGGCGGTGAAGGGCAAAGGCATCGTCCAGGGTGGAACCCTGGTCTGCGGCAAGGGCCTGGAGTGCAACGAGCTGGGTTCGCCCCTGGGAGTGGCCACGGTGGTGGGCGTGAGCATCCAGGCTGATGGAGACCAGGCCGTGCTGGAGGAACGGGGAGCCATCAAGAAGGAACTGGAGCGCATCGACGCGAGCCTGGGCTGCGCCGATCCCCGCGTGATCCTGGAGCGCACCCCGCCGGAGAAGCGAGAGGCCGTGCTCCGGCTTCTGCGCTACCGCATGAAGCGCTGGGAGCGCTTCCGGGAGATCACCCAGATTCTGGCCGAGGCCCTGCGCAAGCGGCGGCAGGAATTCGCCCTGGCGAAAATCCGGGTCCGGCGGGTGGCCCATCCGGGCGTGAGCATCAAAATCGCGGGCCGCACCCTGACGCTCACCGCGCCCGTGGAGCGCAGCAGTTTCCACTACGACGACCAGACCCGCGAGATCGTAGTCGGCAACCTCTAGTCCGCCGCGCCGTCCTGTCCCATGAGCCCGGCCGCCAGTTCGGCCAGCAGGCCTTCCAGGTCGCCGGGCAGGCTTCCATCCGCGCCCAGGGCGGCCAGCACGGCCTCGGGGTCCAGGCCCCGCTCCAGGGCCAAGCGCCGCAGCACTTCGCGTTCCGTATCGTCCATGCCCCTCCCTGCCCGAAAAAGGGCCGGGCGGCAACGGGTTCCCCCGCCGCCGCCCAGCAAGCAAACGGACGTATCGGCTTAGAAGCCGTAGCCGAAGGAGTCCACGGCCATCTTGGTCCGGGCGCGCATGGAGGCCATGCGGGCTTCCAGGGCCGCCGGATAGGAAGCCAAGTCCAGGGGCTGGGTCGCCACGCCGGAGTCCATGGCCGCCTTGGCCACGGCCGGAGCCACCCAGGTGAGCACGCGCGGGTCCAGCGGCTTGGGGATGACGTAGTCCATGCCGAACTTCAATTCCTTGACCCCGAACAGGGCGCAGACCTCGGCCGGGACCGGCTCCTTGGCCAGGTCGGCCAGGGCCCGGGCGGCGGCCAGCTTCATCTCCTCGTTGATGATCCGGGCCCGCACGTCGAGCGCGCCCCGGAAGATGTAGGGGAAGCCGAGCACGTTGTTGATCTGGTTCGGGAAGTCCGATCTGCCGGTGGCCATGATCAGGTCCGCGCGAGCCTCCTTGGCCACGGCGTAGGGGATCTCCGGGTCCGGGTTGGCGCAGGCGAAGATCACCGGGTGCTCGGCCATGCTCCTGACCATGTCGGCGTTCAGGATGTCCTTGGTGGACAGGCCCAGGAACAAGTCCGCGCCGTTCATGGCCTCGGCCAGGGTGCAGGCCTTGGACTGGGCGAACTCCCGCTTCTCCTTGTTCAGGCCCTCGCGGCCGGTGTGGATCAGACCCTTGGAGTCGAACATGAAGATCTGTTCGCGGGACAGGCCCATGCTGATGTAGAAACGGCAGGTGGAGACGGCCGCGGCGCCCGCGCCGGAGACCACGACCTTGATGTCGCCGATCTTCTTGCCGCTGATCTCCAGGGCGTTGAGCAGGCCCGCGCCGGAGATGATGGCCGTGCCGTGCTGGTCGTCGTGGAAGACCGGAATGCCCATCTCCTTGATGAGCGTCTGCTCGATCTGGAAGCACTCCGGGGACTTGATGTCCTCGAGGTTGATGCCGCCGAAGGTGGGTTCGAGCATCTTGCAGAACTCGATGACCTTGAGCGGGTCCAGCTGGCGGATGTTCAGGTCGTAGACGTCGATGTCCGCGAAGATCTTGAAGAGCACGCCCTTGCCTTCCATGACCGGCTTGCCCGCCTCGGGCCCGATGTTGCCCAGGCCGAGCACGGCCGTGCCGTTGGAGACCACGGCCACGAGGTTGCCCTTGTTGGTGTACTCGTAGACCTTCTCGGTGTCGGCGTGGATGGCGCGGCAGGCCTCGGCCACGCCCGGGCTGTAGGCCATGGTCAGATGTTTCTGGGTCGCGCAGGGCTTGATGGAGAAGACTTCCAGCTTGCCCCGGCGCTTGTCGGAATGGTACGCGAGCGCCTCTTCCTTGGTGTACAGTGCCATGGGTCCGCCTCCAGAAAAAATAGATGAAATTACCGGGTTTGATTATTGAATCAACCGGGCCGGGTCAAGGAGAAAAGCGGCCGTTCCCGGCCGTCCGGCGCGGCAGCACGAGCCGCACCAGGCAGCCGCCACGGGGCCCGGGGCCCAGGCTGATTCCCCCGCCGTGCTCGTGGGCGATGCGCTGGGCCGCGGTCAGGCCCATGCCCACGGACAGGGGCCGGGTGCTGTAGAAGGGATCGAAGACATAGGGCAGATGCTCCTCGGCCACGCCCGGGCCGTCGTCCAGCAGCGACAACTCCCAGAGATCCTCGAACGGCTCCAGGGACAGGCGCAGCCTGCACGGGCCGTCGGCGGCCTCCAGGCTGTTGCGCAGGAGCGCCGCCAGGGCCCGGCGCAGCAGGTCCGCGTCGGCGGCCACGGTTCCGCCGTCCCCGGCGATGTCCAGGGAATGCCCGTCCGCGCGGACCAACCCGGCCAAGGCCAGGTCCAGGGCCTCGCGGGCCAGCGGGGCCAGGGCGCAGGGCGCGACCTCGCCCAGACGGATGGCCGCGAAGGAGGACACGGCCTCGACCACGGCCTCCAGCCGCCGGGCGCTGTCCAGGATGGGCCGCACCAGCTCGGTCTCGGGCGCGGCCTCGGGCAGGCGGCGCAGGAGCAGGTCGCTGAAGCCGCCCACGGTCATGAGCGGGTTGCGGATCTGGTGGGCCACGGCCATGGAGAGCTTCTGCAGGCCTTGGGCGCGGTGACGCTGGAGCAGACGGTTCTCCTCCAGCATGGCCTTCTCGCGCTCGTGCAGGGCGATGATGTCGCTCATGTCCGCGATCTGCACGGTGATGCCGAAGAGCTTGCCGAAGTCCACCAGAAGCGAACGTGAAAGCGAGAGACGCAAAGTCCCGCCGTCGGGGTGGAGATAGTCGAAGTCCGTGGGCGGCAGTTCCCGGGGCCGGTTCAGGGGACCGGCGGCCTCCAGGTATTCCCCGAGATCCTCGTTGAGCCCGAGCCTCAGGAAGAAGGCGTCCCAGGTGGTCCGGGCCAGATCCGCATGGGACAAACCCAGGAGCCGGGGCAGGGCCGCGTTCACGGCATAAGCCCGGCCCGCGTCGTTGAAGAGGATGACGCCGGTCTGGAAGCTGTCCAGCAGCCCCTGGAAATAGGACGAACGGATGAAGGCCAGCATGAAGCCCCCCCGGAAGCGGACGGGTTCTCCCTGCATCAGGCGTAGCCGGAGCCGGGGTCCGCGTCAAGGCGCGGCCGGCGTCCCGGGGACGCGGGCTTTCCGGCCTCGCGCCCGTCAGCCCTTGCGCACGCGCACGTTGATCCCGTAGGTTTCCTTCATCTCCTGGCGCATGGCCTCGTAGTCGCCCTCGCCGCGCGTGCGGAGGACCACGTAGCGCTGGCCCGGCCCGGCCTTCTCGTTCGTGGACATGATGCTCTGGAGCCGATAGCCGTGCTTGCGCAGCACGTCGGCGGCCTCCTTGATGGAGCCGGGCCTGTCGTCCAGGGCCAAGCTCACCCGCGAACCGCCCCGCCGCGCGCCGGTGATCTCCACCAGGACGCGGTACATGTCGCGGTCGGAGATGATGCCCACCAGCTTGCCGCCGTCCACCACGGGCAGGCAGCCGATGCGCTGGTCGAAGAGCATCATGGCCGCCTCCTCCACGGGCACGTCCGGGCCGATGGTCACGGCCGGACGGCGCATGACCTGGCGCACCGCGGTCTTGGCCAGGAGATAGTTCAGCTCGTAGATATCCAGGGAGGTGCCCTTGGAGGGGGCGTATTCCTTGATGTCGCGGTCGGAGAGCACGCCCACGACCAAGCCGTTCTCGACCACGGGCAGGTGGCGGATGTTCTTCTCCTTGAGCAGCAGCACGGCGTCGTTGATGGGGTCGTCCGGCCCGACGGTGTGCACGTAGGTCGTCATCCAGTCCTTGACCAGCATGAATCTTCCTCCTGCTTTATCAGACGCCGAGATAGGCGGCCTTGACGTGGGGGTCGTTGAGCATGACCCGGCCCTCGCCCTCCATGACCAGCTTGCCGGTCTCCAGGACGTAGGCGCGGTCGGCGATGGCCAGGGTCTGGCGCACGTTCTGCTCCACGATGAGCACGGTGCGGCCCTCGGCGCGGATCTTGCCGATGATCTCGAAGATGTCGCGCACGAGGATCGGGGCCAGGCCCAGCGAGGGCTCGTCGAACATGACGAGTTTCGGGTGGGACATGAGCGCCCGGCCGATGGCCAGCATCTGCTGCTCCCCGCCGGAGAGCGTGCCGGACTGCTGGTGGCGGCGTTCCTTGAGCCGGGGGAACAGGCCGTAGACCATCTCCTTGGTGGCGGCGCGGTTCTTCTTGGCCTCCCCGCGCAAAGCTCCCATGTCCAGGTTCTCCTCCACGCTCATCTCCACGAACAGGCGGCGGGCCTCCGGGCAGTGCGCCAGCCCCAGGTCGATGAGCCGGTAGGGTTCCATGGTGTGGATGGGCGCCGTATCGAAGAGGATCTCGCCCGAGGCCGGGCGCAGAAGCCCGGAGATGGTTCGCAGGATCGTGGACTTACCCGCGCCGTTGGCCCCGATGAGGGCCACGATCTCGCCCTCGCAGATATTGAAGGAGACGTCCCAGATGACCTGGACGTCGCCGTAGAAGACGTTGATGTTCCTGATATCAAGCACCTTCAGCCTCCCCGAGGTAAGCCTCGACCACGAGAGGGTTGGCGCTGATCTCGGCCGGGGTCCCCTCGGCGATCTTCTGGCCGTAGTTGAGCACGACGATGCGGTCGGAGATGGACATGATCACCTTCATGTGGTGCTCGATGATCATGATGGTGACGCCCTTCTTCTTGATGCCCTTGATGATCTCGATGGAGACGTCCAACTCGGCCGGGTTCAGGCCCGCGAAGGATTCGTCCAGGAGAATGAACTCCGGCTCCGTGGCCAGGGCGCGGGCGATCTCCAGGCGCTTGCGCTTGCCCAGAGGCAGGCCCTTGGAGATCACGTCCCGGTCCTCCATGAGCCCGGTGAACTCAAGGACCTCCAGCGCCCGCCGCTCGGCCCCGGCCTTGGTCCTGGAGCGCAGGAAGGCCGAGGCGATGACGTTGTCCAGCACGCTCATGCGCTGGAGCGGCTTGACCACCTGAAAGGTGCGCGCCACGCCGAGGCGGCAGATCTGGTGCGGTTTGAGCCCGGAGACCGTGCGGTCCTTGAAGCGGACCTCGCCCCGTGAGGGTTTGTAGAAGCCGTTGACCACGTTGAAGAGCGTGGTCTTGCCCGCGCCGTTCGGTCCGATGAGCGCCAGTATCTCGCCCCGCTCCACGGAAAAGGAGATGTTGGAGAGGGCGGCCAGGCCGCCGAAGAACATCGAGACCTTGTCCACCGTGAGGAGTGCCATCAGACCGCCGCTCCTTTCTTCTTGAAGAGTCGGGCGAGCGTCTGACGGTCGCCCACCAGGCCGTTGGGCAGGTAGATGATGATGACGATGAGCAGCACGCCGAAGAGGGTCTGGTAGGCCGTGCCCACGTAGGGCAGGGAACGGATGACCTCGGCCAGCAGGACCATGATCACCGCGCCCACCACCGGGCCCCAGTAGGTGGCCACGCCGCCGACCATGACCACCATGATGGTCAGGATCGAGATGTCCCCCAGCGAGAAGACCACCTGTGGGTCGATGTAGCCCATGTAGTTCATGTAGAACGCGCCGGAGAAGCCGGTGATGACCGCGCTCACGGTGAGCGCGATGGTCTTGTACAGGGTGGCGTTGATGCCCAGGCTCTCGGCCGCGTCCTGGTCCTCGCGGATGGCCACGAAGTAGTAGCCCCATCGGCTCTCGGCCAGGAGCTTGACCACCCAAAAGGTCAGCGCGGCCACGGCCAGAATCACGTAGTAGTAGCCGGTCTTCTCCACCCAGGTGCGCTGGATCATGATCCCCAGGTTGCCCTGGGTCAGATCGGTGAGGTTCTCGGCCGTGATGCGCATGATCTCGCCCAGGGCCAGGGTGGCCAAGACGAAGTAGGGTCCGCGCAGCCGGAGCACGATCAGGCCCATGACCAGGGCGGTCGCGGCCACGAACGGGATGGATAGCGGGAAGCCGTACCAGGCCGAGATGTTCAAGTGAAAGCTGGCCAGGCCCGCGCAGTACGCGCCCAGGCCGAAGAAGGCCGCGTGGCCGAAGGAGACCTGGCCGGTGTAGCCGCCGAGCAGGTTCCAGGCCATGCCCGAGACGGACCACATGATGACCAGGATGAGCAGATGCATGACGTAGCTGGACAGGCCCAGGAGGGGCAGAACGGCCATGGCCGCGAGCACGATGAGGGGGGCGAAACGTTTCATTTCGTCACCGCCTTGCGCTTGAGCAGCGAGGCCACGCCTCCGGGCAGGAAGACCAGGGCGGCCACGAAGATGGCGAAGCGGCCCACCGGGGCCCAGCCCATGCCCACGTAGGTGGCGGTCATGGACTCGAAGATCCCCAGGATGAGCCCTCCCAGGATCGCGCCCATGGTCGACCCCAGGCCGCCCAGAATGGTGATGACGAAGGCGATGAGCGTGAACTGCGACCCCAGCGACGGGAAGAGGTAGTAGATCGGGATGAACAGGCAGCCCGCCGCTCCCACCAGGGCCGAGCCCAGGCCGAAGGTGATGACCCGCATGAGGCCCACGTTCACGCCCATGAGCGCGGCGGCGTCGCGGTCCTGGGCCGTGGCCCGGATGGACTTGCCCGTGTCGGTCTTGGCCAGGAAGAACCAGAGCGCCGTGGTGATGCCCACGGCCAGGAGGAAGGACACGGTCCAGGGATAGGAGAGCGAGAGCTCGAAGGGCGCGTCCTTCCAGTAGTCGGACAGGTACCAGGCGTCGGTGGCGTAATCCACCGGCGTGGACTTGTAGTCCGAGGTGAAGAAGATGGTCGCCAGGTTCTGGAGAACCATGCCGATGCCCACGGTCAGGATGACCTGGTTGTGGGGCAGGATGGACTCCACCCGCAGCACGGGATTGATGAGCGTCTTCTGCAGGAACATGCCCAGCAGGAACAGCAGCGGCGGGGCGATGAGCAGGGAGACGTACGGGTCGATGTGGAACAGCGTGAACAGCCAGTAGGCCACGTACATGGCCACCATCATGAGCTGGCCGTGCGTCAGGTTGATGATCTTCATGACGCCGAGGATGAGCGTCATGCCCAAGCCGATAAGCGCATAGAGTCCTCCCAGCAGCACGCCCGATATGAGCGTCTGCAGGAAGACCTCAAGCTGTACCCACATCGACCCGTCTCCCTTTTGTGCTGTCGGTTCCCGGAGCTGTTACTTGCGGTCGCGCCATTTCGGAATGGGGAACACGTACTTGGCTCCGGCATACTTCTCGGGCCAGATGGTCTGGTGCTTGCCGTCGATGACCTGGAGCACCAGGGTCTCCATGAAGTTCTGGTTCTGATAGCCGTCCTTGTCCTGGAACTTGGCCGGACCGAAGGCGGTCATCATGTCCGTGGCCTTGAGGGCGTCACGGATGTCGTCCTGCTTCATGGACTTGGACCGGGAGAGGGCGTCGGCGACGACGTACAGGGAAGAGTACGCCAGGGCCCCGTGATAGGAAGGCTCGGCGCCGTACTTGGACTTGTATTTCTCGAAGTATTCCTTGGCCCCGGGGAAGGGCACCTGGGGCGACCAGAGGGTGGCCGTGACCACGTACTCGGCGGCGTCCTTGGCGTTGCCCACGAACTCGGGGATGGCGAAACCCGCCGCGCCGCCCGCGAAGAGTCCGGCGTCGATGCGCAGTTCCTTGATCTGGCGCATGAGCAAGGCTGCGTCCATGACGTAGGAGACCATGTAGATCACGTCCGGCCGGGCGGCCTTGACCTTGGACAGGATGGGCTTGAAGTCCACCGCGCCCTTCTCGTACTTCTCCTTGAGCAGCACCTTCATGCCCGCCTTCTCGGCGCTCTTGGCCATCTCCTCGGCGCCGGAGGTGCCGAAGTCGGAGCTTTCATAGAGGATGGCGATGCTCTTGGGCTTGACCACGTCGGCCATGAAGCTCAGCAGGCCCGAGGCGTAGTAGGCGTTGCTCGGGTTGAGGCGGAAGACGTACTTGTAGTTCTGCTGGGTGATCTCGTCGGCGGCGCTGGCGACGACCAGATAGGGAGTCTTGCGCTCCTCGGCCACGGCGGCCACGGCCTTGGCGCAGGCCGAGGTGTACTCCGCGAAGACCACGGGCTGCTTGTCCACGTCGATGAGCTTCTCGACGATGGAGCGGGAGATCTCGGGTTTGCCCTGGGAGTCCTCGAAATTGAGCACCAGCTTGTCGCCCTTGACGCCGCCCTTGGCGTTGATCTCCTCCTGGGCGATTTCATAGGACTTCTTGATGATCTCCCCGAACTTCGCCTGGGCTCCGGTGAGCGGCAGGGGCACGCCGAGGACGATGTCCTTGGCCTGGACCTGTCCGGCCCACGCGAGCGTCAGGAGAAGGGCCAAGAAAAGCGCGACAGTCCTCCTCATGTGCAAACCTCGCAATGGTAAAAAGGTGTTAGGAAAAAGCGGAATGAGTGGATATCGGCATATCTCAATCCGGCATCTTCAGTAAAGGGGGTCCGGCCGTTTTTTTGATTTCTCGATCACCTTGCAGCACGCGCCGCCTTGCGATACCCCTTGCCCATGCTCGACGGATTGCGCCTCGTCCTGGTCCACACCCGCTTCCCCGAAAACATCGGCTCCGCGGCACGGGCCTGCCTGAACATGGGCTGCCGGGATCTGGTCCTGGTGGCTCCCGAGCGCCTGGACCTGGAGCGGGCCCTGCCCCTGGCCACGGTCCACGCCAAGGACATTCTCACCTCGGCCCGCGTGGTCGACGACCTGCCCGAGGCCCTGGCCGACTGCGCCGCGGCCTACGGCACCACGGCCCGCCTCGGCGGCTGGCGACAGGCCGTGTCCACGCCCCGGACCCTGGCGGCCCAGCTGGCTCCCCGCCTGGAGAGCGGCGAACGCCTGGCCCTGGTCTTCGGGCCGGAGGACCAAGGTCTGACCAACGAGGAGACCATGATCCTCGACGGGCTCTGCTCCATTCCCACTGCCGTCGAGGGCACGTCCCTGAATCTGGCCCAGGCGGTCATGGTCCTGCTCTACGAGTGCTTCGAGGCCCGCAGGCGGGCCTCCCAGCCCGCATCCCCGGCCCACTCGCGCCACGGCCTGGACCACCAGGAGCGCGAAGCCCTGGCCGCCGCCCTGCGCGAGGCCCTGCTGGCCATCGGCTACCTCAAGGAGCAGAACACGGACTACTGGCTCCTGCCCGTGCGTCGCACCCTCTCGCGCCTGGATCCCACTCGGGCCGAATTCAACATGCTCATGGGCGTCTGCCGACAGATCCTCTGGCTCGCGGGGAAAACCGGCAAGCCGATACGGGACACGCGGGAGACGTTATAATCGTCCCGCCTTTTCGATATTCCGGCCCGGGAGAACCTTGATTTCCGCTCGTTAAATTGGCAGAAACGGCCCAGACTCCGGCGAAAAGGGTTTTCCCGGAGACGCCAAGGGAGGGGAGCCATGCTTCAAGGGAAGAGCCGCCCGGCGACGGTCCTCCGTCCGATCCTGGCCGCGGCCGTCCTTGCGGCGTGTCTCCTCGCGCTCCTCGCCCCCGCCTCGGCCGCCCAGCCGGAATCCGCCCCCCCGCTGGTGTTCGGCATGTCGGCTCCCTTCCGGGGCTCCAATCGGGGCCTGGGAATCGAATTCTACCGCGGGGCCACGGCCTACCTCTCGCACATCAACGCCCAGGGCGGCGTGAACGGCCGGCGCATCGAGATCCTCCCCCTGGACGACGGCTACGACCCGGAACGGGCCGTACGCAACACCATCACCCTGGTGCGCGAGCATCAGGTCTTCGCCCTCTTCTCATACGTGGGCACGCCCACGGCCACCCGCGTCCTGCCCCTGCTCAAGCGCTTCGAGGCCGATGACGTCCTCCTGCTCTTCCCTCTCACCGGAGCCCACAACCTCCGCGAACCTCCCTATGGCCGCTTCGTCTACAACCTGCGCGAATCTTACAGGACCGAGGCCCAGGGGCTGGTTGACCACCTCGTGGCCGTGGGCCGCACCCGGGTGGCCGTGTTCTATCAGGAGGACGCCTACGGCCGCAGCGGCTGGGACGGCGTGCGCCGGGCCCTCAAGGGCTATGGCCTGAGCATGGCGGGCGAGGCCTCCTACCGGCGCGGGGCCGAAGATCAGGGAGAGTTCGAGGGGCAGGTCCGGCTCATCCTCCAGGCCCGGCCCCAGGCGGTGATCACCGTGGGCACCTACGGGGCCTGCGCGGCCTTCATCCGCCAAGCCCGCGACGCGGGCCTGGACGCGCCCATCGCCGGGGTCTCCTTCGCCGACGCCGACAACATGCTGAAGATCCTTCAGGACGATTCGGCGCGCGCGGGCCGCGACTACACCCGCGATCTCATCTTCGCCCAGGTGGTGCCGAGCTACGAGGATCTGACGCTGCCCGCCGTGGGCCTCTACCGCAGGCTCATGGACAGCCGGGCCCAGATGCCGCCCGACGGGCTGGCCGAGGCATACACTCCCAACCGTTTCAGCTTCGTGAGCTTCGAGGGCTTCCTGAACGCCATGCTCCTGGCGGAGGCCGTGCGCCGCATGCCGCCCGAACCCAGGCGCTCGGACCTGGCCTCCGCGCTGGAAAGCATCTGGGACTTCGACCTGGGCATCGGTGAGCCGGTGAGCTTCGGCCGGAACCGCCGACAGGGGCTCTCCAGGGTCTACTTCGTCACCGTCCGCGACGGGCTCCTGGTGCCCATCCGGGACTGGAACGCGTGGTGGCTGCGATGAAGCGCTCCCGGCTCTTCCGCAAGACCCTGCTGTTCATGATCCTGGGCTTCGCGGGCATCGCCGCGGTCATGTCCCTGGTCTTCGCCCACCTCGTGAACCGCAACCTCACGGCCGAGTATACGGACAAAGCCAAAGCCCTGGCCCGCACCGTGGCCGAGTCCGACCTCTCGCTCATCCTGGAGCGCGACGCCGCGGGCGTGCAGTCGCGCATCGACCAGTACCTGCACATCAAGGGCGTGGCCTACGTGGTGGTGGCCGACGAGCAGGGCGAAATCCTGGCCCACACCTTCGTGCCCGCCGTGCCGCCGGAGGTTCTGGCCCGGGTGCGGGCCTCCGCCGGGCTCCGCAGCCCGGAGCGGACATCGCTCGCCGAGGTGCGCACCGGCGAAGGCCACGACTATCTGCACATCGCCACTCCCATGCTCGAAGGTTTGGCCGGGAGCATCCACATCGGCATGGACCGGGGGGAAATCCGGGGCTACATCCGCCGGGCTCTCGTCCAGCAACTCTCCATCACCCTGCTGCTCTTCGCCGTCTGCACCATCGCGGCGGCCCTGTTCATCCGCAACATCTCTCAGCCCCTGGTCCAGCTCACGGAATACGCGGGCAAGGTGGCGGCCCACGACTTCAGCGCCGACGTGAGCATCTCCTCCAAGGACGAGGTGGGCGATCTGGCCCGGAGCATGCGCTCCATGGCCCGCGACGTCTCCGGCATGGTCACCGGCCTGGAGGCCGCCGTGGTCAACGCCACCGCCGATCTCAAGGAGGCCCTCTCCTCGCTCTCGGCCGTGCTCAACAACATGGCCGAAGGGCTCCTGGTCATCGACTCCGAGGGCCGCGTGGTGCGCCACAACCCGGCCCTGGCCCGTCTCTTCCGCCTGGAGGGCGCGACCATCAACGGCCGGCTGGTGAGCGATCTACTGGGCCCCGAGACGGCGAATCTGGTCTGCCCCCGGACCATGGACGCCCCGGCCCCGGACCGCGTGTTGGAAACCCTGGCCCAGCGGGCCGACGGCAGCTTTTTCCCGGTGGAGGTTTCCTCCGCGCCGGTGGCCCTCAAGGACCAGACCGGCACGGTGAGCATCCTGCGCGACGTGACCGAGCGCAAACGCCACGAGGAGGCCCTGCGCCAGGCCCACGACGACCTGGAGCAGAAGGTCGAGGAGCGGACCCGCGAATTGTCGCGGGCCAACATCCAGCTCAAGATCGAGGTGGCCGAGCGCAAGGTGGTGGCCGAGGCCTTGCGCAAGGCCGAAAGCAAGTACCGCTCCATCTTCGAGAACGCCGTGGAGGGCATCTACCAGGTCTCGGCGGACGGGCACTACATCAGCGCCAATCCTGCCCTGGCCCGCATCCTGGGCTACGCCGACGTGGACTCCCTGCTGACCGAGCTGCGGGACGGCGCGGGCACCCGCTATGTGGACCCGGGCAAATGGAGGGAGCTGCTGGCCCTGATCCTGGACAAAGGCGAGGTCAAGGGCTTCGAGGCCCAGCTCCGCCGCCGCTCGGGCCGCGTCATCTGGATCTCCGAGAACGCCCGGCTGGTCCGCGACTCCCGGGGCAATCCCCTGCACGTCGAGGGCTCGGTGGAGGACATCACCCTGCGCAAGGAGTATGAGGCCCAGCTCCTGCACCAGGCCTTCCACGATCCGCTCACGCTTCTGCCCAACCGGGCCCTCTTCCTGGACCACCTGAAGATGGCCATGGAGCGCCGCAAGCGCCAGGACCGCTTCCGCTTCGCGGTGCTCTACCTGGACCTGGACCGCTTCAAGGTCATCAACGACTCCCTGGGGCACGCGGCGGGCGACGATCTGCTCCGCTCGGTGGCCCAGACCCTGACCCGTTGCGCCCGGAGCATGGACACCGTGGCCCGCTTCGGCGGCGACGAGTTCGCCGTCCTCCTGGAGGACATCACCGCGCCCCGCGACGCCATCCGCATCGCCCGACGCATCCTGGAGGACATGGGGCGGCCCTTCGACCTGCGCGGGCACGAGGTCTTCACCTCGGCCAGCATCGGCATCGTCCTGCACACCGAGTCCTACGAACAGCCGGACGCCCTGCTGCGCGACGCCGACACGGCCATGTATCGGGCCAAGGAGCAGGGCAAGTCGCGCTTCAAGGTCTTCAACCACCGCATGCACGTGGCCGCCCTGCGGCTCATGGAACTGGAGACCGACCTGCGCCACGCCGTGGACGCCCGCGACCTGCGGCTCGTCTACCAGCCCATCGTGCGCCTGCGCGACCGGCGGGTGGTGGGCTTCGAGGCCCTGCTGCGCTGGACCCACCCGACCCACGGGCCGGTGAACCCCACGGAGTTCATCACCCTGGCGGAGGACGCCGGACTCATCTACCCCATCGACTACGGCGTGCTGCATCAGGTCTGCCGCGATCTCAGCTCCTGGATGAACGGGCGGGGCCCCGGGGCTTCGGCCCGCTCCCTGAACGTGCATGTGAACGTCTCGGGCAAGCACTTCCGCAACCCCTTCCTCGTGGGCGAGGTGGAGGCCGCGCTCCTGGACTCCGGCCTGCCCCCGGCCTGCCTGACCCTGGAGATCACCGAGAGCGCCTTCGTGGACAACCTGTCCACCGCCGCCGACGTGCTCGGCAAGCTCAAGAACCTGGGCGTCAGGCTGTGCATCGACGACTTCGGCACGGGATACTCCTCCCTGGGCTACCTCCAGCGCTACCCCATCGACGTGATCAAGGTGGACAAGAGCTTCGTGGCCGCGGTGAACAGCGACGGCGACACCCGGGCCATCGCCACGAGCATCATCTCCCTGGGCAACTCCCTGGGGCTCTCGGTGGTGGCCGAGGGAGTGGAGACGCCGGAGCAGCTCGAATTCCTGCGCCGGACCGGCTGCGGTCTGGCCCAGGGCTTCCTCTTCCATCGGCCCGTGGCCGAGGAGGAAGCCCTGGCCCTGCTCCACGCCCAGGCCGCCCGCGCGCAAGGCTGAGGGCTCCCGCCCGCTTCCCCGCAGGCATCTTTCCGTGTATGTTGAACCCGCGCCTGAAACCAAGCGGCGCGGAGCGCGACATGAGCGAGGGCACGGCCCCCAAGGAACACTTCGCGGGCGTCTTCTCCCTGCAGAAGACCATCAAGATCGGAGCGGGCGCCACCAGCCGCAGGGTGGCCCAGAGTTCCTTCTTCTTCGTCTCGGAGAACGAGGAGGGACAGCTCATCATGCAGGCCCTGGGGCCGCTCGGCCTGCCCGTGGGAACCAAGACGCCCATCACCCGCGAGGATCTGCTCAAGTCCTACCTGCCCGAGCCCGGCATGTACCAGCAAACCGTACTGCCCAAGATGCGCGAGGTGCAGGTCTCGGTGGCCCGGGGCGAGAAGTTCCGCAAGCGCGGCGAGACCTTCACCGCCGAGTTCGAGTTCAACAAGGCCCTGGCCCTGGACGAGGAGAACGTTCGCGCCAACTTCGGCATCGGCCTGTGCTACCTCTCCCGGGGCGAAAAACAGAAGGCCGACGAGGTGTTCCGCCGCGTGGTCTCCATCGAGGCCGCCTACGAGCCCGAGCACAAGCACCTGTTCAATGAGTTCGGCATCAACCTGCGCAAGTCCGGCATGCATGAGCAGGCCCTGGAGTACTATCAGAAGGGCCTGAACATCTCCCCGAACGACGAGCATCTGCGCTACAACGCGGCCCGGGCCGCCTTCGAGAAGGGCGACCACGAAACCGCCGCCGCGCACCTGGGCAAGGCCCTGGAGATCAATCCCGGCTTCGACGAGGCCCGGACCTTCCTGGAGCATCTCAAGAAAAAGGGTCTAGCCTGACCCGCGCCGCCATGCCCGCGCCCAAAGCCTGCGTCATCGCCGGAACCCACAGCGGCTGCGGCAAGACCTCCGTGACCCTGGGGCTCATGACCGCCTTCGCCCGGCGCGGACTGCGCGTGGCGCCGTTCAAGGCCGGGCCGGACTTCATCGACCCCGGCCTGCACGCCCGGGCCGCCGGGCGCCACTCGCACAACCTGGATTCCTGGATGCTGCCCCCGAAGGCCGTGCGCGACCTCTTCGCCCGCCATGCCGGGGAGGCGGACCTGGCCCTGGTCGAAGGGGTCATGGGCCTCTTCGACGGCCTCTCGCCCACGGAGAACACCGGCTCCACCGCCGAACTGGCCGCGCTCCTGGACCTGCCCGTGATCCTGGTGGCCGACGCCCGCTCCCTGGCCCGCTCCGCGGCCGCCCTGGTGCAGGGCTACGTTCGTTTCGACCCCGCGCTGCGCTTCGCCGGGGTGATCCTCGACCGGGTGGGTTCGACCTCCCACGCCGACACCCTGCGCAAGGCCCTGGAGGCCCACCTGCCGGGGCCGCCCCTGCTGGGTTGCCTGCCGCGCGACGACTCCCTGGCCCTGCCCGCGCGGCATCTGGGCCTGGTCACGGCCGAGGACGCCGCCGGTCTCGACGAACTGCTCGGCCGTCTGGCCGACGCCTGCGAACGGCACCTGGACCTGGACGCCCTGCTGGCCGCCCTGCCCGCCGTCGCACCCGCGGCCCCGGACGATCCGCCCCCGCCCGGAACGCGCGCGCGCATCGGGCTGGCCCGGGACCGGGCCTTCTGTTTCGTCTACGAGGAGAACCTCCGCCTGCTGCGCGACGCCGGGGCCGAGATCGCGCCCTTCTCGCCGCTGGCGGACAAGCATCTGCCCCCGGACCTGGACGGGCTCTACCTGCCCGGCGGCTACCCCGAGCTGGCGGCCTTCGACCTGGCCCAGAACGCCTCCCTGCGCAAGGAGATCCTGGCCTTCTCCCGCTCCGGGCGGCCGGTCTACGCCGAATGCGGCGGGCTGCTCTACCTCCTGGACCGGATCAGCGTGGAGGGCCGGACCTTCCCCATGTGCGGCGCCTTCCCCTTCCGGGCCGAATTGAAGCCCCGGCTCGCCGCCCTGGGCTACCGCCAGGTGACCACCACCCGGCCCACCCTCCTGGGCCCGGCGGGGACGACCCTGCGCGGCCACGAATTCCACTACACCGCCCTGGAGCCCGCGCCCGGAACCCCGGACACGGCCTACGCGGTGAGCGGCCGCGACGGCCCGCGTCCGGCCGAGGGCTTCTGCCACGAAAACACCCTGGCCTCCTATATCCATCTGCATTTCGGCTCTTGCCCCGAAGCCGCGCGGGCCTTCGTGGAGGCCTGCGCCGCGCGGCGCTGAAATCCCCCGGCGGAGCTTGCGGCCCGGCCCGCATCCGGCTAGGCTCGACGCGCCGGACGGCCGCGCGCCGGACGGCCGCGCGCCGGGCGGCAAGGAGCGGAACGCATGGACTTCAAGCTGTTGGCCGACATCGCGGAGAACGCCCTGCCCTTCCACAAGATGCTCGGCATCCAGGTGGTGGAGCTGAGCGAGGGCCTGGCCCGGCTGCGCATCCCCTTCCGGCCCGAACTCGTGGGCGATCCCCGGCGGCCGGCCCTGCACGGCGGGGTCATCTCCACCCTGGTGGACGTCTGCGGCGGTTTCGCGGTCTGGACCCGCTGCCGCCCGGAGGACCGCATCGCCACCATCGACATCGGTGTGGACTACCTCCGTCCGGCCCCCGCGGCGGACCTCCTGGCCGAGGGCCGGGTCCGGCTGCTGGGCAACCGGGTGGGCAACGCCGAGGTGGTGGTCTGGTCCGAGGGCAACCCGGACGAACACCTGGCCGCGGGACGGGCCGTCTACAACATCCGGCGCGGATAGGGCGTTTCCGGCTGTTGCGGGCCGCGCGGGTTCGGGCTAGGGTTGATGCGCCGAACAACCCGGCGAGGTCCGCATGGAGATCACCTCCCCTCATCTGCTCGCGACGGCGAAACTGCTGCTGGCGGCGCTGCTGGGCGGGCTCATCGGTTTTGAACGCGAGACCCACGGCCAGTCCGCCGGATTCCGCACCATGCTTCTGGTGGGCCTGGGGGCCTGCCTGATGATGATGCTCTCGGTGCACCTCCAGGACATGTTCGCCCACCTCTCCTCCGACTCCTCGGTGCGCCTGGACCCGGGACGCATCGCCTCCTACGCCATCGCCAGCATGGGCTTTCTCGGCGGCGGCGCGATCCTCAAAGGCAAGGGCTCGGTGCGCGGCCTGACCACGGCCGCCGGGCTCTGGCTCGTCACGGGCATCGGGCTCTGCGTGGGCGCGGGGCTCTACCTGCCGGCCGTGATCACGACCGCCATCAGCCTGGTGGTGCTCTACAACTTCCGGCACGTCAAACATCTCGTGCCTCGCCACGAATTCACTCTGCTCACCGTGACCTGCTGCTGCGACAACAAACCGCTCAAGCAGATCAAGGACATCCTGGCCGAGCACGAACACGTGCAGATCCTGTTCACCAACTTCCACCAGAACATGGTCTCGCGCCAGACGACCTACTCCCTGCGCCTGAGCACGCGCCACAACACGCCCTGGGGCAAGATCGTCTCCCGGCTCCAGGAACTGTCGGGAGTGGAAGAGGTGGCCTGGACCGAGGCCGAAGTGCCCTGAGACCGCCCCGGGCGGGAGCGGACATGCAGACCTGGATCATGCACATCGACATGGACGCCTTCTTCGCGTCCGTGGAAATCCTGGACAACCCCGAACTGGCCGGGCTGCCCGTGGCCGTGGGCGGCCAGAGCGACCGGGGCGTGGTTTCGGCCGCCTCCTATGAAATCCGCAAGTACGGCGTGCGCTCGGCCATGTCCGTGGTCAAGGCCCGCAAGCTCTGCCCCCAGGCCGTGTTCGTGCGGCCGCGCTTCCGCCGCTACTCCGAAATCTCCCGCATGGTCATGAACATACTCGGCCGCTTCTCGCCCCTGGTGGAGCAGGCCTCCATCGACGAGGCCTACCTCGACGCCACGGGTCTGGAGCACCTCTTCGGCCCGGCCCCGGGCATGGCCCGGAGCATCAAGGAGGCCGTGCGCGCGGAGACCGGCCTGACCTGCTCCGTGGGCTTGGCCCCGGTGCGCTTCCTGGCCAAGATCGCCTCGGACCTGGACAAGCCCGACGGGCTCTCGGTCATCGAGCCGGAGCGCGTGCGCGAGTTCCTGCGCACCCTGCCGGTGGGCAAGATCCCCGGCGTGGGCGGCCGGACCCTGGATATGCTGCGCGGCCTGGGCGTGCGCGAGGCCGGGGACATGCTGCGCTTCGGCCCGGAGTTCTGGGAGGCCCGGCTGGGCAAGTGGGGGCCGATCCTCTGGGAGCGGGCCCAGGGCATCGACCCGCGCGGGGTGGAGCCCGGCGGGGAGGCCAAGTCCAGCGGCGCGGAGAACACCTTCGAGGAGGACACCCTGGACCGCGACGTGCTCCGGCGCTGGCTCCTGATCCAGAGCGAACGCGTGGGCGCGGACCTGCGGCGCATGGGGGTCAGGGCCCGCACCGTGACCGTGAAGATCAAGTACGCCGACTTCCGCCAAATCACCCGTTCGCGCACCCTGCCTTCTTCCACGGACCAGACCCTGGCCATCTACCGCGCGGCCCGCGACATCCTGGCCGGGGTGGACCTGCCCATGCGGGTGCGGCTCATCGGGGTCACGGCCTCGCACTTCGGCGACGGCCCGACCCAGCTTTCGCTCCTGGAGCCCGCGCCCCCGCGCCGGCAGAGCGCCCTGGACCGGGCCGTGGACCAGGTGCGCGAGAAGTTCGGCAGGGACGCCGTGCGGCGCGGCGACGTGCTGGAGATGGAGAAATGAAAAGGCCGGGACGCCCGCGGGCGTCCCGGCCTTCCTCTTTCCCGACCTCGGCGGGTCAGAACGTCCACTCCCCGGTGAGGCCCAGAATGTGGATGTGGTTCGTGTCGTAGCGGCCCGCCAGGGCCCCGGTGAGCGCGCTCGACTTGCTGATCGACGCGCCGCCCAGGTCCGCATACTCGTAGTTGAGCCCCACGGAGAAGTCGTCCCAGGCGTAGGCCAGCCCCCCGGCGTAACGGAACACCCGGTCGGCGGGCAGGTCCGGGGTGCGCACGTCCGTGTCGGCCATGGAGGAATCGTAGGAGAAGCCGCAGGAGACCTTCCAGCGCTCGTCCACGGCGTAGCGCAGGCCGATGCCCGCGTGCCAGGTGTCGTCGTAGTCCCGGCCCTCGGTCACGTCCTGGGTCAGAACGCGCACACGGATCATGCTCTTGGCGAATTCCGAATACTGCTCCCAGCCCAGGTTGGCCAGGACGTCCAACTGGTCGGTGAGGCCGTAGACCACCGAGGCCATGACCTGTTGGGGCAGGACGAGCTTGGTGTGCACCGAGTTCTGCAACGAGTCCACCACGACCTGACCGATGAGGGTCGGGTCGATGCCCGAAGTGTGCGCGTGATTCTTGAAGTCCAGCTCGATGGGCGTGCGGTAGGTCAGCCCCAGGCGCAGATCCTCGCGCGGCTCCAGGAGAACGCCGATGGTGCCGCCCAGGCCCGCGGTGTCGGCGTCGTACTTGATGCCGCCGTCCGGCCCGGCGCCGCCCGCGGCCACGTTGTCGAAGGCCAGCTTCATGCTCTGCTGGGCCACCACCACGTGCAGGCCGACGCCCACGGAGAACCAGTCGTTCACGCGATACGCCGCCGACGGGTTGAAGTTGTAGGTGTAGAGGCTGGACTCCTGGGAGAAGTAGCGGCCGGACCAGTCGTCGTCGTAGTCCAGCCCCAGACCCGCGAAGGAGTTCACCGTCATGCCCAGGCGCACGTCGTCGTTGAGATGGTGCACGTAGTAGAGGCCCCCGGCGGGCATGAGCCCACCCGCGTCGCCTCCGCCCCCGCCGCTGGTGGTGGTTCCGGAGGAGGTGGAGAACTTGCTCTGGATGAGCATGGGCTGAGCCCCGAAGATGACCTGGCTGCCGGACAAGCGGGTCATGCCGGCGGGATTGGTGAAGGCAGTGGCGGCATCCTCGGCGCGGGCCGCCGCTCCGGCATAGGCCGTGCCGAGATCGGCGGTGCCGATCTCGTAGAGGGTGATGCCGCCGGCGGCCGCCGACGTGGTCCAGCAACACAGGAGGGCCAGGAGGGCGAAAAGATGCCGTTTCATGCCGACCGCCTTTTCCAGGGGGTTGGGAGTGTTCGTTCCGGTCCGCCTCAGCGCGGGGTCACGTCCTCGTAGTCTTGGGCCTTGACCTTATCCAGGGGATAGTGGCGCACTCCGCCGGAGGTCAGATCCACGGCCTTGATGTCGAACAGGCGCACCCGGCGGTTGTGCTGGGTGTGGTAGTAGAGCTTCAGGTTCGCCAAGTCCCAGGCCGCGGTCCAGATGGTGGAGCTGCGCATGAGCCCGGCCGGAGCCTGGGCCCCGGCGTGCCCCTCGGCCGCGCCCGGCCCCAGGGGAAGGTTGAAGTCGTCCATGATCCGAAAGACCTCGTAGACGGCCTCCCCGGCCGTGGCGGTCTTGCGCGCGGTCTGGGTCCAGGCCACGGCGCGGATGAACCGCGAGGGAGGAGTGTTGTCCCCGGGCAGGCCGATCATGCCGCTGCCCGCGCCCAGGGGCGTGAAGTCCAATTCCCCGATCTTCTTGCCCGGCAGCGCGAACGGCGACAGGTTCACGTAATTGCGCAGGTTGGTCATGTGCCAGTCGTAGTTGGGGGCGTTGGTGATCACGCCCAGGGGCGCATCGTGAACCTTCACCTCGCCGCCCGTGCACTCCACCACGATGGACCGGCCGGAGCGGTCCGTGACCATCCAGTGGCCGGGCACTCCCGCGCCGATGGTCGGCTCCAGCACGTCCACCACGCGCACCCGGGACAGGCCCGCCCGCGCCTCCTCCACATCCGCGAAATTGGTCAGGATATAGCCCGCCACATCCAGCGGCGAGAGCGTCCGGGAACGTTCGGAGCCTTTGAAGGCCGCGTAGTCGGCGAAGCCGGGATGGTAGAACATGCCTACGGCCAGACCCTTCTCGTTCAGGCCGTCGGCCAAGGTCGGCTTGCCGCACATGTCCAGGCCCACCACGCCGTACCGGGTCTTCCAGGTCTTGCCCCCCTTGCCGTCCGGGGTCAGGGCCGTGAAGGCCGATCCGCGAGGAATCACGGTGATCCGGGTGTTCAGGTCGAAGGTGCCCCACTCCATGGTGCGGCCATAGAGGACCGCGCCGTCCCCGCTCGTGAGCCGGAGCCGGTGCAGGCGTCGACCGGGAACCCGGCCCAGACGACCCCCAGGAACAACGCAAACACGACAAGCAGACGTCGCATGGATTCCTCCTCCATTGCGGGTGAACGCTCACGATGAACCTCGCCAATAACTCAATTTCATTACCGAATATGCGAGCGTCACAGGGGAGTAAAGGGGAATCAGATGGGCTCGGGCCTGGAACGGGAAAAAAATAACGCCCGCCCGATTGTCGTTTCGCGGCATGGTTCGCCGGACAAGACACACGAAAAAGGCCCGCCAGACAACGCCGGGCGGGCCTCATGACGGATATGGGCGGGCCGGGCTACTTCCCGGTCTTGAGCATCTCCCAGTACTTCTCGTAGATCAGGGCCGCGTCGCCCACGTCGTTCTGGAACTCGGAGCGCTTGAGCACCTCGGCCGGGGGATAGGCCGTGGGGTTCTCGCGCAGCTCGGCGGGCAGCATCTTCAGGGCTTCCTTGTTGGGCGTGCAGTAGCCAACCTCCTCCACGATGGCCTTGGCGATGTCCGGGCGCATGAGGAAGTTGATGAAGGCGTGCGCGTTGTCCGGGTTGGGCGCGTTCTTGGGGACGGCCAGGCAGTCGGTCCAGAACATGCCGCCCTCCTTGGGCCAGACGAAGACCAGCTTGGAGTCTTCCTCGATGGCCCGCATGGCCTCGCCGTTCCAGATCATGCCCACGGCGACCTCCTTGTTCAGGAAGGGCGTCTTGGGGCTCTCGGAGTTGTACACGCGCACGTTGGGCACGAGCTTTTCCAGCAGCGCGTAGGCCGCCTCGATGTCCTTGGCGTCGGTGGTGTTCAGGGACTTGCCCTTGATGAGCAGGGCCGCGCCGAACACGTCGCGCACGTCGTCGTGCAGCAGGAGCTGGTTCTTGAACTCCGGCTTCCAGAGATCGGCCCAGGAGGTCACGGTCTTGGGGTCGAACTTGGCCGAATCCACCAGGATGCCCGCGCCGCCCCACATGTAGGGCACGGAATAGGCGTTGCCCGGATCATAGGGCTTGTCCAGGACGTTGGCGTCCAGGTTCTTCAGGTTCGGCAGCTTGGCCTTTTCCAGGGGCCGAAGCAGATTCTCGGCGCGCAGCTTCTGCATGAAGTAGGCCGAGGGCACGATCACGTCGTAGCCCTTGGCCCCCACCAGCTTGAGCTTGGCGTACATGGCCTCGTTGCTGTCGAAGGTGGAGTAGACCACCTTGATGCCGGTTTCCTTGGTGAACTGGGCCAGCACCGCGTCGGGCATGTACTCGGTCCAGTTGTACACCACCACCTCCCCCTTGGCCGCCCACGCCGGGAGCGAAATCAGGAGGCAGAGGCAGAGCGCCAGGGCCAGGACAAGGAACTTCTTCATCATTTCTTCTCCTTGAGGAGGATTTGCGAGGCGAAGACCACGACCACGGTGGCCGCGACCATGATCGCGCAGAGTGCGTTGACCACGGGCTTCACCCCGAGTTTGACCATGGAGTAGATGCGCAGGGGCAATATCTCGTAGCCCGGACCCGTGACGAAGAAGCTGATGATCACGTCGTCCAGGGAGAGCGTGAAGGACAACAGCCATCCGGCCAGCACCGCGGGCATGACCATGGGCAGAATCACGTGGCGGAAGGTCTCGTATTCATCCGCGCCCAGATCCTGGGCCGCCTCCACCACGTGCTTGTCGAAGCCCGCCAGCCGCGAGGCCACGGTCACGGCCACGAAGGGCAGGCTGAACGTGATGTGCGCCAGGAGCAGGGTGACGAATCCGGGCTCCAGTTGGACGGCCACGAAGAGCATGAGCAGGGACACGCCCATGACGATGTCCGGGGACATGATGACGATGAACAGACCGGTCTGAAAGAGCTTCTTGGCTTTGAAGTCGTAGCGGTGCAGGGCCCAGGCCGCCAGGGTGCCGAGGATGGTGGCGCAGGTGGCCGAGAGCGAGGCCACGGTCAGGGAGTTGAGAGCGGCGTCCAGAAGTTGGGTATCGGACAGGAGTTCGCCGTACCAGCGCAGGGAGAAGCCCTTCCAGCCCGTGGAGTACTTGGAGTTGTTGAAGGAAAAGACGATGAGCACCACGATGGGCAGGTACAGGAAGAGATAGACAAGGGCCATGTAGGCCAGCCGGATGCGCCTAAGCACCGATGTCCTCCGGCTTGCGCGGAGCGCCCTTGCCGCTGCCCCCGTAGAGCAGGAGCAGCAGGATCATGATGCCGGTGAGGACCACGCTGGCGGCCGATCCCGTGGGCCAGTCGCGGGCGGTGAGGAACTGGTTCTTGATGAAGTTGCCGATGAGCAGGCTCTTGGCTCCGCCGAGTACGTCGGCCACGTAGAACATGCCCAGGGCGGGCAGGAAGGTGAGCATGGTCCCAGCCAGGATGCCCGGCCAGGTGAGCGGCAGGCTCACCGCGAAGAAGGCCCGGAAGCGGCCCGCGCCCAGATCCTTTGCCGCCTCCAGCAGCCGGGGGTCGAGCTTCTCGATGGAGCTGTAGAGCGGCAGGATCATGAACGGCAGGAGCGTGTAGATCAGGCCCACGAGCACCGCCGTGTCGGTGTAGAGGATCTCCAGGGGTTGGTCCACGAGCCCCAGGCCGAGCAGGAGCGTGTTGAGCAGACCCTGGGCCTTGAGGATGAAGATCAGGGCGTAGGTGCGGATGAGCGAGTTGGTCCAGAACGGGATGATGATCAGGAGCAGGAAGAGGTTCTTGCGCTTCGTGCGCAGCCGGGCTAGGCCGTAGGCGAAGGGATAGCCCAGCAGGAGGCAGGCCGCGGCCGTGGTGGCGGCCCAGGCCAGGGAATCCAGAAAGATGCGCAGGAAGGCTCCGTCCGCGATGGTGGCGTAGCCTTCCAGGGAAAAGCTCGGGGACACGAAGGACGAGGGGTCGCGCGCCAGGAAGCTCACCACCAGGATGAGCAGGAACGGCAGCAGGGCGAACACCGCCAGCCAGGCGGCCGTGCCGCCGATGGCGGCGACCTTGAAGAAGCTAGGCTTGGTCATCGGGGAGCACCACCTCCCAGCCCTTGATCCAGGTGACGAAGACCGGCTGCCCGGCTGCCACGATCATCTTCTCGTCGTCCTCGTCGAAGAACTCCGTGACCAACAGCTTCTTGCCGGTCTTGAGGGTGATGGCGATGTCGTAGGTGGTGCCCTTGTAGATGGTCTCGTCCACCACCCCCTCCAGGGACAGGCCGGCCTCGGCCGAGGGACGGTGGCTGTGCACGATGAGATCCTCGGGCCGGAGCACGACCTTGACCCGGCAGCCCTCGCCGAAGGGCCGCTTGGCCTTGAGCAGGCAGGCCCGTTCCTCGCCCTCCACGCGGGCCTTGAGCGAGCCGTCCGGGCAGGTCATCTCCTGGCCCAGGACCTCGGCGTCGAGGATGTTCGTCTCGCCCACGAACTTGGCCACCCGGAGGTTCACCGGCTCCTCGTAGACCTCGATGGGCGTGCCCACCTGCTCGATGCGGCCCTGGTCCATGACCACCACGCGGTCGGAGAGGGAGAAGGCCTCCTCCTGGTCGTGGGTCACGAAGACGAAGGTGATGCCCAGGCGGCGCTGGAGATGCTTCAGCTCGCGCTGCATCTGCTTGCGCAGCTTGGCGTCCAGGGCCGAGAGCGGCTCGTCCAGCAGGAGCACCAGGGGCTTGTTCACCGCCGCCCGGGCGATGGCCACGCGCTGCTGCTGGCCGCCGGAAAGCTGCTGGGGCTTGCGGCCCTCCAGCCCCTCCAGTTCGACCATGTGCAGCATCTCGGCCACCCGGGCCTGCAGTTCGGCCTTGGGCGTGCGGCTCATGCGCAGGCCGAAGGCCACGTTCTCGAACACGGTCATGTGCGGGAACAGGGCGTAGCTCTGGAAGACCGTGTTGACCTTGCGCCGGTTGGGCGGCAGACTCGTCACGTCCCGGCCGCCGATATGCACGCGCCCGGAGGTGGGCGTCTCGAACCCGGCCAGAATACGCAGGATTGTGGTTTTGCCGCAGCCGCTGGGACCGAGCAGGGTGAAGAATTCGCGGTTCTTGACGGAAAGGCTGATGTCGTGGAGCACGGTCGTCCCGTCGAACTGCTGGGAGACGTTCTCCAGGGAGATGATGGCGTCGTTCTGCACCCGGGCACCCCGCCGCGCGGATTTCTCGTCTCCCGAAGGAAACGAACGGGTCATCAAAATCGTCCCGGATGAAAACCGGTTCGTGCCAAAGCCTCCGCGCGGCCGGGTCTGGTTCCGGCCCGCGACTTGCAAAATGGGCTCCGGACGCCTACTATGCCTTTGCACGGCAGGTCCGGAACAACCCGGGCAATCCATATGCCCGTCGAGAAATTCATTATGCTCTCATTCGTTTCCTTTGACAAACGTTTTCCCCGCCTCGCGGCGGCGGCCATGGCCCTCGCCCTGATCCTCTGCGGACTGTCCGCCCAGGCCCAGGACTCGGCCATTTCCGCCCCTCAGACCAACATCCAGTCAGCCCCGGTGACGGACACCCCGGAACCGGCCGAGGAAAAGCAGGCCAAGGCGTTCTCGCAACCCCTGACGCCGGAGGTCGAGGAAGCCCTGACCTATCTGCTCGGGCTGCCCGGACACCGCGACCAGTCCCTGGACCCCGCGCGCCTGGCCCCCCTGCTGAACATGGCCACGGGCCCGTCCTTCGACGCCCGCGCCCTCAAGCCCGCGAAGCGCGAGGGCGGCAACGGCGTCTGCCTGCGCGAGGATCTCAAGGCTCCCCTTGAGCGAATCCTGCGCTACGGCTACAACAGGGACATCCCCAACCACGTCATCTTTCCCTCGGTGCTGCGGCTCACCGGCTGGGAGCCGGGCAGCGACATCCTTCGCCCGGGCAAGGGCCTCTGGGAGCTGGCCGAGGGCGATCTGCCCGCGCCGGTGCAGCTCTGGGGCCGGGAATACGAGGTGAACACCCCGGACTCCAGCACCGGGGCCTACTACCGCTACGAGCTGGACCGCTTCATCGCCCTCCTGCGCGCGGACGGAAAGAACGTCCTCGTCTCAATCTCGCGCATGCCCAAGGAATCCGAAGGCGGCAAGAAGGGCGTGCCCATGGACGACCAGAACTGGAACTATTTCTATTCCGGCATCGAGGGCCTCGACCGGGGCCTCATCGGCTGGATGGACACGAGCCTGTACAACTCCTGCTCCGTGCAGGTCTTCGTGGAGCAGGACCGGACCGAGCCCCGGACCACCTGCCTGCTCTTCAAGTGGCTGGCGGGCGGCTGGGCCGGGTTGAACGTGATCATGCCCCGGCACATCTATGACGGCAACATGCGCTTCATCAAGGGCTTCAAGAAGGTCATGGAGTCCGACGCCCTGCCCGACTCCGACCGCTTCGCCGCCGCCGTGCGGGAGATCCGCGGCCTGCCGGAATCGGTCCTGGACGAGAAGATCCGCTCTTATTCCCACGCCTTCGAGCAACTGGCCCGCAACTACCCGAGCATGGACAAGTCCGAGTTCCGCAAGATCTGGGAGAACGGCGGCTACGCCAAGGTTCTGGACCACGACCAGCGCCTGGGCATCCTCGCCCTGGAGTACCTCAAGGCCAAGGTCGGCAAGCCCGTTCTCGTGGACCTGAGCATGATCGACCGGGCCCTCGCCGCCCAGCCGGGCGGCCCCAACGTGGCCGTGCTGGCCCCGGACCAGGGCAAGGAACAGGGAGGGACCGCGCCGTGATGCTTTCCGAGGACGAAGCCAAGTTCAAGTACTGTCCGTACCTGACCACCCACGACGACAAGCTGCGCTTCTGCCAGTGCTCCATGTGCATGATGTGGCGCTGGGAGAATCCGGAACAGCCCGGCGGGCGCGGCTACTGCGGGCTGGCGGACGATCCGCGACCGGAATTCCGGGCCGCCCCCGCCCGTTGATGAAGCCCTTCGTCTTCAAGCTGGAAAAGGTTCTCGAGTACCGGACCCAGCTCGAGGAACAGGCCAAGCTGGCCTTGGCCCGGGCCATCTCCGAACACGCCCGGGGCGAACAGACGGTTGCCGACCTGGAGTCGCGCCTGGCCGAGCACCTGCGCCGGGGCGCGGGCCAGGGAGCCACGAGCGTCAACGAAATCTGGCTCTGGCGGCAATACCGCCAAGCTCTTGAGCAGGATCTCATCATGGCCAAGGCCGAGCTGGCCAAGCTGGCCTTGAAATTGCAGAAAGCCCGCCAGGATGCGGTTTCCCGTTCCAAGGACCGCAAGCTGCTCGAAAAACTCAAGGAACAGCAGGCCGGAAAGCACCATGAAGAGCAAGTCCTCCGCGAAGCCAAGGAAACCGAGGAAATGGCTGTCCTGCGTCATGAGCGTTCGACCCTCTAGGATCATCCTCTGGGTGCTCCTCCTGGGCCTGCTCAAGCTCGGACTGGTGGGTGCCGCCGGGCTCGGGCTCTTCGACGGGCGTCCGGCCAAGGCCGACCGGCCCGTGGTCGCCGCGCTGGAGCCCCAGGCGGCCCAGGCCCAGACCGCCACTCCCCCCGCCAAGCCCCAGGACGCGGCCCAGAAGCCCGCCCAGGACGCCGCCCTGCCGCCCGCCGGTTCTCCGGCGGATTGGAAGATCCTCAAGCAACGCGAAGAGGATCTGGCCTCCAAGGAACGTTCCCTCAAGGCCCTGGAACAAAACCTGGACGACAAGCTCGTGGAGCTCAAGGCCCTGGAGAAGCGCATCCAGGCCATGCTCGACCAGGCCGACGTGCTCAAGGACGAAAAGCTCAAGCATCTCGTGGACGTGTACTCCAACATGAAGTCCAAGCAGGCCGCCGCCGTCCTGGAGACCCTGGACGACGCCCTGGCCGTCAAAATCCTGTCGGGCATGCGCGGCCGCACCGCCGGAGAAATCCTCTCCAACGTGCGCGCCGACCGAGCCGCCGTGCTCACCGAGGCCCTGACCCGCCTCCAGGCGCCCCTGGACACGCCCGGCATTCCATCCCAGCCCAAGCAGTAGGAATGGTCCGGCTCAAACTGACCCTGGCCTACGACGGGACCAACTTCAAGGGCTGGCAGCTCCAGAAGGACGACCCCACGATCCAGGGCGCCCTGGAGGCCGCCGTGGCGCGGATCATCGGCGTCCAGGCCCGGGTGCAGGGCGCGGGCCGCACCGACACCGGGGTCCACGCCCTGGGCCAGGTGGCCCATGTGGACATCCCGGACCACAAACTTTCCTCCGTGCCCTGGCAGCGGGCCCTCAACTGCCTGCTGCCCGACTCCGTGTCCGTACTGGCCGTGGAGCCCGTGTCGCGGGACTTTCACGCCCGCTTCAGGGCCGTGTCCAAGACCTACGCCTACACCCTCTGGACCACGCGGGCCTTCGTCCATCCCCAGCGCCGCAAGTACGTCTGGGACTGCGGCCCCCTGGATGCTGCGGCCATGGACGCCGCCGCGCCGCACTTCCTCGGAACCCACGACTTCAAGAGCTTCATGAACACCGGCACCCCCGTGCGCCACACCGTGCGGACCGTGACCAGCCTGGAGCGCCGCCCTGGGCTCACGGAGCACGAAGTGGTCTGGCGCATCGAGGCCGACGGTTTCCTCAAGCAGATGGTCCGCAACGTGATGGGCCTGCTGGTGGAGATCGGCCGGGGTAAAGCCGATCCCGCTTCCGTCCGAACTATCCTGGAAGGAAGGGACAGGACTCTCGCTCCGGCCACGGCCCCGGCCCGGGGGCTCTGTCTGGAGCGGGTGATCTACGGGGACGTTCATGAGCGAGGGCCTGAAGACGATCCTGGGGATTGAGCCCAGCGCCGCCGGAGGAACCGCCGCCGCGGCCTCGTCCGTCGCCCAACGTTTTCCCGATCCACGCCCGGCTTCCCTGCGCCGCCTCGAACCCGGCCTAGCCCGCGACTACCAAGACCGCGTCCAAGCCCTGAGCGACCGTCTGGCGGCCTTCGCCTGGCCGGATTCCGGCTGGTCATTGGACCGCGCACGCTTGGTGGTGGCCGATCCCGGCCTGGACGGCAAACTGGCGGCGATCCTGCCGGACGCTTCGCGGGCCCGGCCCTACGAACGCTTCGTCTCGCGCGGCTTCGACCCGGAGGCCGCCAGCGCACTGGACCCGGGAACCTACTCCTTCGAAATGACCCTGGACGGAACCACGGAAAAGCTCTCCGTGGAGGTGGCCGCCGGAGACACGAACCGGGACGTGCTCGGCAAGGTGGCCGAGGCGGTGAACGACGCGGACCTGCCCGCCCAGTCCCGGGTGGTCTTCCAGAGCGCCCCGGGCCAGCACCTGGAGCACAGCCCGGCCACGGGCCTGTCCCTGGCCCTGGACCTGAACCAGGCCCGGGATGCGGGCGAACTCGCCCTGCGCGACACCTCCGGCCATCTCCTCAATTCGCTGAACCTCACGGCCGTGCCCGCGCCCCAGGGCCCGGCGGAAACCGGCCCATACCAAACGCTCGGCGAACGGGCGGCCACGGCCACTTCCTACGTGTCCAAAACCCTGGACCCCACGGCCGTCACGGACATCACCCCGGGAACCTACACCCTGGACTGGAGCGCCGGGCCGGACTCGGGCTCGGCGGAATTCCAGGTGAATGCCGGGGATTCCTGGGACGACGTGCTCCAGAACCTGTCCTCGGCCCTGAACATGACCCAGCAACGTTTCACGGCCGAAACCGCCTCCCGCGACCACACGGTCTACACCGAGGACGGCCGGGCCCTTCAGTCCGAGGGCGAGTTGCTCTCGCTCTCGGACAAGAATCCCAAGCTTGGGCAAAGGTTGGTGCTCAGCGGTGCGGACGACGCCTCCAGCGCGGCCCTGGCCTCCCTGGGGCTCTCGGCCACGGCCCGGCCGGGAACGGACGGGGAAATGCGCGTGGACGCCGCGACGCAGACGCGCCGGCCGGGAACCTTCGAGGCCGACCAGGGGCGGCTGCGGCTGGACCTGGCCGAGCCCTTCGGCGAGACCCTGCCCCTGCGCGTGACCGACGCCCTGGAAGTCATGGAAAAAGGCCTGGGCGACACCCTTTCGGCCTACAACGACTTGCGCGGCCTGCTCCTGCAAAACGAGGACCGCTTCCGGCCCGGACTGGTCGACGAGTGGCGCGCTCCGGTGCTCGACGCCAGGACCGGCCTGTCCTGGCTGGGCCTGCGCGAAACCGGCGCGGACAAGCAGATCTGGCTGGACGCCGACGCCTTCTACTCGGCGCTGGGCCAGGCCCCGGACACGGCCCGCGACCTGCTCACCGGCGAGGACGGCCTGCTCACCCGCTGGGCCGCCCAGGCCGCCGGGGATCTGGAGTACGACCCGACGCGCTTCCTGGCGCCGGACACGAGCGTGCCGCCCGGGGCCCCCCAGGCCATCAGCGAACTGGAGCTGGACCTGGGCAGGCGGCTGCTGGACCTCTACGAAACGCCCGCCGCCGCTTTCGATGTGGACGTCTCCCCCACAGGCAGGCTGGTGGACGAAAAGGGCTGAAGGCCGACGACGTTGCGGGCAAACGCCCCTCTTGCTGTTTTCCAACGCCTGGGATAGTCGGCAAAGAGTCAAGGGTTTCCTTGCCGCTCGGGATGTGGGCGACGGAGACGCCTGCAACGGCAAGGGCTGTCTTGTTGTCTTGCGAGAGGAGTGGTTCCATGAAGTCGATTTACGTCGGGAATCTGCCTTACAGCGCCACGGAAGACCAGCTCAAGGATCTCTTCGCCGCCCACGGCGAGGTGCAGAACGTGAAGTTCGTCATGGACCGGGAAACCGGCCGGTTCCGTGGATTCGCCTTCGTCCAGATGGATGACGCCGGAGCCGCCGCGGCCATCGAGGCCCTGGACGGCAAGGATTTCGGCGGCCGCAGCCTGAAGGTCAACGAGGCCCGCGAGCGCGCCCCGCGCCCCGCCAAGAACTGGTAGACGCGCACAGCCCAAGGGGCTGTCGGCTCATACGGGCCCCGGCGTGAATCCGCGCCGGGGCCTCCCGCCAAGCGACCGTCCGCGCCGAAATCCACTCTCTCCGGGCAGTTCCGCCCGGATTCGCCGGAAGCCGATTCTACTGGTCCGCGATCTCGACCCAGACCGGGCAGTGGTCCGAGCCCTCGGTGGCCGCCTCGATCCAGGCGGCGCGCACGCGGCCGCGCAGTTCCTCGGAGGCGAAGAAGTAGTCGATGCGCCACCCCGCGTTGTTCTTGCGGGCGTTGAAGCGGTAGGACCACCAGGAGTAGTGGCCCGGACCGGGCTCGAAGAGCCGGAAGGTGTCCAGGTAGCCGTGGGCCGCGAAGCGGTCCAGCCAGGCCCGTTCCACGGGCAGGAAGCCGGAGGTCTTCTCGTTGGCCTTCGCGTTCTTCAGGTCGATCTCGGTGTGCGCGGTGTTGAAGTCGCCGCCCACCACCACGGGCTTCGTGGCCCGCAGTTCCTGGGCGTACTCCAGGAAGCGGTCGTAGAAGCGCAGCTTGAAGTCCAGGCGCTCCTCGCCCATCTGGCCGTTGGGGAAGTAGATGTTGAAGAGCCAGAAGTCCGGGAGCTCCAGGAGGATGGTCCGGCCCTCGCCCCGAAACTCGTCCCCGGGCAGGCCGAAGGAGTGCGACAGGGGCGGCTTGCGCAGGAAGCAGGCCGTGCCGGAATAGCCCTTTTTCTTCTTGGACCAGTTCCAGACCGCTTGCCAGCCCTCGGGTTCGCGTTCCTCCGGGGCCAGCTGGTCCGGCTCCACCTTGGTCTCCTGCAGAAGCACGGCGTCGGCCCCGCAGGCGTTCAGCCAATCCAGGAAGCCCTTCTTGAGCACGGCCCGGTAGCCGTTCACGTTCCAGGAGACGATCCGCATGCGCCCTCCGCTTGATTCCTTCATTCGCCCGGTTTACCAATCCCGAACCGGAACCTAGCAGCATGCGCCGCGCCCTTCAACATCTCGGCCTCGCCGTGGCCGCCGTCCTCCTGACCCTGCTCGGCCTGGAGGGTCTCTGCCGCACCACCGGCATGGCCCCGGACCTGCCGAAGCCGATCTTCCGCGACGGGGTCATGGCCTACGCCCCGAACCAGACCGGAACATACATGGTGCGCGACGAAATCCGTGCCAGCTACCGGATCAACGCCCAGGGCTGGAACTCGGGGCGCGCGGACAGCCTCGCGCCGAAGACGGGAACCCGCGTCGTGGTGATCGGCGACTCATATGTCGAGGCCCTGCAGGTGGACGCGGACCAGAGCCTGGCCGAGGACCTGGAGCGGCTGTCGCCCGGAACCGAGGTCCTGCGCTGCGGGCTCTCCGGCATCCCCCTGTCGCAATACGTGCACCTGGCCCGCCGCGAGACCCCGGCCTGGTCCCCGGACGTGCTCGTGATCCTGCTCGTGCACAACGACTTCCTCGAATCCTTCATCCCGCCGCCCGGCGTGCACCAGCAAGCCCTGCTGCGCCTGGACGTGGAGGACGGCCGGGTCCTGGGCGAACGGCCGATCCGGCCCTACGTCCGACCCTGGTACGGACTGGCGCGGGAAAGCGCCCTCTGGCGCTATCTGCGCCACCGCCGCCAGCTCGGCTTCCAAACGCTGCGCGACCTGATCCTGGGCAAGGAACCCGAGATATTCCAGGCCAACATGGCGCCCCGGGCCGTGGCCGAGCGCCTGGCCGACGTCCGGGCGGCCACGGACTATCTCTTCGGCGAACTGGACCGGGCGAGCCAGGCCCAGGGCGCGCGGCTCGTCCTGCTCATGGACGGCGACCGGGGGGCCATCGAGGCCGGGCATCCCGGCACGTCCGACGCCCTGATCCTGAACCGCCTCTCCGCCGAGCTGGCCGCGCGGCGCGGCATCCCGTTCCTGGATCTGCATCCGGCGTTCGCCGCCGATTTCGCCGACGAACACCAGCCCTTCGCCTTTCCCCACGACGGGCACTGGAACGCCCGCGGCCATGCCGTGGCGGCCAGGGCCCTGGCCGCCTTTCTCAGAGATCGTGGCCTGATCCCCTGATTTCCGCCTACAAACAAGCGGGGGGCGCGGCCCGTCATCCGGACCGCGCCCCCCGCTTGGGCTGAAAAGGGTCTGTCCCCCGCTCTACTCGCTGTCGGACAGGCTGGAGCACTTGATCATGACCAGGGCGGCGATGACCGAGCCCAGGCCCAGGAAGAACCAGAAAGTGGACATCATGGCGGCGTCTCCTTGCTTGTGTGAAACGATCCTCTCCCCGAGCCCCGGACATAGCAGAAACCCGGCCGCGTGGGAAGGGGGGCTTTCCCGCCGGGGCGATTCGCGCTACCGGAGTCCCATGCGTTCATCCGACCTGCTCGATCTGATCGTCATCGGGGCCGGGGCCTCGGGCCTCTTCCTGTCCCTCCTGGCCGCCCGGCGCGGCCTGTCCGTCACCGTGCTGGAGCACGGCCCGGCCACGGGCCGCAAGCTGCGCGCCTCGGGCGGCGGCCGCTGCAACCTGACCAATCTGGCCGCCGGGCCCGAGGACTACTTCTCGGACAACCCGCACTTCTGCAAGTCCGCCCTGGCCCGCTTCACCCCGGCCGAAGCCCTGGCCGCGTTCGCGGAGTTCGGGCTCGCCTTCGAGGAGAAAGCCCCAGGCCAGATGTTCTGCGTCCAGGGCGCGCGCCGGCTGGCCGAGGCCCTGGAGGCGGCCTGCCGCGAGGCCGGGGCGGGCATCGTCCTGAACTGCCCGGTGCGCGCGGTGGCGGGACCGGCCCCCTTCCGCGTGGAAACCGGGACCGGGATCTTCGAAGCCCCACGACTAGCCGTGGCCTGCGGCGGCCCGTCCTGGCCGAACCTGGGGGCCTCGGACCTGGCCTTCCGCCTGGCCCGCCAGTTCGGCCTCGACGTGGTCGAACCCCGGCCCGCCCTGGCGCCCCTGGTCCTCTCCGGCGGTCAGGCCCGGCTCTGCCGCGACTTGGCCGGGCTCTCCCTGACCGAGGCGCGCGTGGCCTGCGGCGGCCGATCCTTCCTGGGCGGCCTGCTGTTCACCCACCGGGGCCTGTCCGGCCCGGCCGTGCTGGAGGCCTCCTGCCTCTGGCGGCCCGGCCTGGACGTGGCCGTGGACTTCCTGCCCGGCCGCGACCTGGAGGATCTGCTCCGCCAAGGCCGCGGGGAATTCCGGGGCCTGACGAAAACCTTCCTGCGCCGTCTCCTGCCCGACCGGCTCGTGGCGGCGCTGGCTCCGCCCGGCGCGGCCGAGCGGCCCATGGCCCAGCTCTCCAACGCCGAGCTGGCCGAGACGGCCCGAGCCTTCCAGAATTTCACGGCCACCCCCTCCGACACCGAGGGCCTGGCCAAGGCCGAGGTCACGGCCGGGGGCGTGGACACCCGGGACATCTCCTCCAAGACCATGGAGTGCCGGAAGATTCCAGGCCTCTTTTTCCTGGGCGAGGCGTTGGACGTGACCGGCAGACTGGGGGGCTTCAACCTTCAGTGGGCTTGGTCCTCGGCCGCTGCCGCCGCCGCGTCGTTCTGAGCCGAAGATTTTCTCTCTTCTTTCTGTTGATGTTGAAAATTAATTTCAATAAAAAAAGCTCGTCACTGTTCGCGACGATCCTCACCAAGCCAGGCACCCTCCCGGCGCTCCTCGCGGAGGGGAGGCGTCGACAAACCGCCTCCCCTCCTCCCTCCAGAATGGAGAAGGCCCCCGACGACCGTCGCCGGGGGCCTTCCCTGTTCGAGGTGGAGAGAGTGCGAGAGGAGAATCAGTATTCCAGGTCCTCCCGGGTCACGGGAGCGCTGAAGGTCTTGTAGACCCAGAACTGGTAGCCGATGACGATGGGCACGAAGACCAGGGCCACGCCGAGCATGATCGCCAGCGTCAGCGGGCTGGACGAGGCCTTGATGCCCGCGTCCGTGGCCGTCAGGCTCCAGGCCGGGTTCAGGCTGGAGGGCAGGATGGCCGGGAACAGGCCCACCACGGCGAAGAGGGTCACGCCGATGATCATCACCGCCGAAGCCCCCCAGGCCGCCCAGAACCGCCGCGCCGCCAGCCAGACCCGGATCATGACCAGCCCGCCAACGGGCACGAGCAGAATGAGGAACAGGACCGGGTTGGTCAGGTAGTTGGTGAAGAGCTTGGTGGCGAACCAAGTGTAGACCAGGAAGACCACGATGACCGCAGCAAGCACGGGCCAGAGCCTGGCCGCCGTGGAGGCCGCGCGTTCGCGCAGGTCGCCCTCGGCCTTGATGCTGAGCCAGAGCGCGCCGTGCAGCAGGAAGAGCAGCACGAAGAGCACGCCCCCGGCCAAGCCGTAGGGATTGAGCAGGTCGAGCAGGCCGCCGTGCATGACCTGGTTCTGGTCCAGGGGCAGGCCCTGGAAGATGTTGGCGAAGGCCACGCCCAGGAGCAGCGCTGGCAGGAAGCTTCCAACCACTTGGCAGCCGTCCCAGACCGCCTTCCAGCCGGGCGAGTCCACCTTGGAGCGGAACTCGAAGCTCACGCCGCGCACGATGAGCGCGAAGAGCAGGAGCATGAGCGCGGTGTAGAGCCCGCTGAACATGGCCGCGTAGGCCAGGGGGAAGGCCGCGAAGGTCACGCCTCCGGCCGAGATGAGCCAGACCTCGTTGCCGTCCCAGAAGGGACCGGCGGCATTGTAGATGACCCGCTTTTCATACTCGTCGCGGGCCAGGAAGGGCTTGAGCATGCCCATGCCCAGATCGAATCCGTCCAGGGCGAAGTAGACCGCCCAAAGCACGCCCCAGAGAAGGAACCAGATGGTCTCCAACATGATGTCGCTCCTTTCCTTGTCCTTGGGCGGCTAGTGCGCCGCGTCCGGCCCCTGCTTCACGGCCCGGCCCGCCAGGAAGAACCCGGCCGCGCCCAGCAGCGAGTAGAGAACGATGATGGCCGCCAGGGTGAACCCCACCTGTCCGCCCGAGATGGGCGAGACCGCATCCGAGGTCCGCATGAGGCCGTGGACGATCCACGGCTGGCGGCCCACCTCGGCCACGATCCAGCCCGCCTGGAGGCCCAGGTAGGGCAAGGGGATGGCCCAGGGCAGGAGCTTCAGGAACCAGGGGTACTTGCCGATGTCGCGGCGCTTGATCCAGGCGAAGAGAGCGATGAGCGGCATGATCGTGCCGATGCCGACCATGGCCCGGAAGGCCCAGAAGGTGATGACCACCGGCGGCCGGTCCGCGGCCGGGACGTCGTTCAAGCCCTTCACCACGGCGTCCGGGTCGTTGTAGGCCAGGATGCTCAGCAGCGAGGGCACGGGCAGGGCCTCCAGCACGTTGCCGTTCTCCCCGGGGATCTGCAGGAGGTACATGGGCGCGTTGGCCCGGGTCTCCCAGTGGGACTCCATGGCCGCCAGCTTGACCGGCTGGATGCGGGCCACCTCGTTGCCGTGGAAGTGTCCCTGAACGGCCACCAGGATGCTGGCGACCAGGGCCACGCCCGCTCCGATGCGCAGGGAGGCGTTGAAGAATTCCTCGTGGGATTTGCGGGCCAGGTGCCAGGCCGAGATGCCCAGGACGAAGAACCCGGCCACGCAGAAGGCTCCCAGGATGGTGTGCGCGAACTGCTGCCAGGCGAAGGGGTTCAGGACCACGGCCATGAAGTCGTTCAGCTCGGCGCGGCCGTTGCGGATCACGTAACCCAGCGGGTTCTGCATGAAGCCGTTGGCGATGAGGATCCAGACCGCGGAGAGGTTGCCCGCCCCGGCCACGAGCCAGGCGACGGTGGCGTGGGCCTTGGGCGAGAGCTTCTTCCAGCCGAAGACCCAGACCCCGATGAAGGTGGACTCCAGGAAGAATGCCGCCGTGGCCTCGATGGCCAGCAGCGAGCCGAAGATGTCGCCCACATAGGCCGAGTAGCGCGACCAGTTGGTGCCGAACTGGAACTCCAGGGTGATGCCCGTGACCACGCCCAGAACGAAGTTGATCAGGAACAGCTTGCCCCAGAACTTGGCCATGCGCAGGTAGAGTTCCTTGCCCGTGCGCACGTAGGCCGTCTCCATGCCCGCGATGAGGACCGAGAGCCCCAGCGTGAGCGGCACGAAGATGAAGTGAAACATGGTGGCGGCGGCGAATTGCAGCCGCGAAAGCAGAATCGCGTCCATACTACCTCTCCCTGTTTCTCCTTTCAGCGCTCGTCAACCGTCGATTTCGGGCCACTGTAGCCAAAGCGCCCCCGGTCCACAAGTAGGAATAGGAACTATTTTTATTTTTTCTTCGGAACGGGCCTCGAACACGGCGGTTCACGGGGAATTGCAAGTCACCATACTATAGATTAAGGATTTCGAAAACCGGGGAACGTATGTTCAAGTGGAACCCATGGGCCGACCTGGAGGCCATGCGCGCGTACATGGACCGCCTCTGGAGCGCGTCCGGGACCGACGAGCTCGGGGGGTGCCTCTGGTCCCCGGCCGCCGACGTGCTGGAGACGCCCTCGGCCTACGTGCTGCGCGTGGAGCTGCCCGGCGTTCCCTTGGAGAACGTGGTCCTGGAGGCCGTGGGCCGCGAACTGCGCATCAGCGGCAGGCGTCCCTCGGAACGCGACTTCCCGGGCACGGTGTTTCAGGCCGTGGAGCGGCCCCAGGGCCCCTTCGCCCGGGCTTTCGCCCTGCCCGCCGACGCCGACGCCGAAGCCGTCACCGCCGCGCTCAAGGACGGACTCCTGACCGTGACCATTCCTCGAAAGGCCCCGGCCGAGCCGGGCCCGCTCAGGGGCTAGGTCCCCGGCTTGACTTGCCCGGCGTTCCCCCTTAATACACAATCCCTTTATCCGCGCTCCCCAGGGGAGCGCCCAGGAACCGCATCCATCCGCCGCGCGGAGGAAGACGTTTGTTCGACAGCCTCACAGACCGCCTGAGCCAGGCGTTCAAGAAGATCCGGGGACAGGCCCGGCTGGACGAGTCCAACATCCAGGATGGCCTGCGCGAGGTGCGCCTGGCGCTCCTGGAGGCCGACGTCAACTTCAAGGTCGTCAAGGACTTCGTCGACCGGGTCAAGGAACGCGCCCTGGGCCAGGACGTGCTCAAGAGCCTGACCCCCGGCCAGCAGGTGGTCAAGATCGTCCACGAGGGCCTGGTGGAACTCTTGGGCGGCGAGCAGACCGGCATCCAGACCGCCGGGGTCAAGCCCCTGGTGATCATGGTCGTGGGCCTGCAGGGCTCGGGCAAGACCACCTCGGCGGCCAAGCTTTCGGTCTGGCTGCGCAAGCAGAAGCTCGTGCCCTACCTCGTCCCGGCCGACGTCTACCGCCCCGCGGCCATCGACCAGTTGCAGACCCTGGCCAAGCAGATCGGCGTGCCCGCCTATCCGAGCGAGCCGGGCATGAACCCGGTGGACATCTGCCGCGACGCGCTCGTCAAGGCCGCCGAGGCGGGCTGCAACGCCGTGCTCCTGGACACCGCCGGACGCCTGCACATCGACGAGCCCCTCATGGAGGAGCTGTCGGCCATCAAGGCCGCCTGCAGGCCGCGCGAGATCCTCTTCGTGGCCGACGCCATGACCGGCCAGGACGCCGTGACCGTGGCCCAGAGCTTCAACGAGCGCCTGGACGTCAGCGGCGTGATCCTGACCAAGATGGACGGCGACGCCCGCGGCGGCGCGGCCCTGTCCATCAAGAGCGTCACCGGCAAGCCGGTGAAGTTCGTAGGCGTGGGCGAAAAGATTTCCGACCTGGAACTGTTCCATCCCGACCGGGCGGCCTCGCGCATCCTGGGCATGGGCGACATGCTCACGCTCATCGAGAAGGCCCAGGGCGAGTTCGACGCCGAGGAGTCCCAGCGCATGGCCGAAAAGATGGCCAAGGCGCAGTTCGACTTCGAGGACTTCCGCGAGCAGATGCGCAAGATCAAGAAGCTCGGCTCCCTGGAGGGCCTGCTCAAGCTCATTCCGGGCATGGGCGGCGTGGTTCAGAAGCTGGCCGAGGCCAAGGACCACGAAAAGGATCTGGCGCGCACCGAGGCGATCATCAGCTCCATGACCATGAAGGAGCGGCGCCAGCCCAAGCTGCTGAACCCGAGCCGCAAGGAGCGCATCGCCCGGGGCTCGGGCGTGACGGTGGCCGAGGTCAACGCCCTGGTCAAGAATTTCGAGCAGATGAGCAAGATGATGAGTCAGGTCATGGGCGGCAAGAAGGGCAAGGGCATGCCCAAGATGCCCAAGGGCATGAAGATGCCCGCCGGAATGCCCGCCATGCCGGGCGGCATGCCGGGAATGCCCGGCGCTCCGGGGATGCCCGGGGGCATGCCGGGAATGCCCGGCGAGGGCGGCGAGGGTGGACCGCGAAAACTCTCCAAAAAGACCCTGGCCGAACGCAAGAAGAAGAAACTCAAGAAGAAACAGCGCCAAAAGCGCTGATTCCCAAGGCGAGAAGCGTCTTGCCTTTTTTGGAAAGAAGCCGTAATCAACTCAAATATGGGGGAAAAGACAGTATGGCCATGAAGATTCGCCTGACCCGCATGGGCTCCAAGAAGCGTCCGTTCTACCGCATCGTGGCTCTCGACAGCGCCACCCGCCGCGACGGCCGCGCCCTGGAGTACATCGGCCACTACAATCCCATGGTGGAGCCCGCCGAGATCGTCGTGGACGCCGCGCGCCTGGACTACTGGGCCAAGCAGGGCGCCACCTGTTCCGATTCCGTGCGCACGCTCCTGAAGAAAGTCCAGAAGTAGCCGGGCCCCGACGCTCCGGGCCCGGCTCGGTTCATACGGCAGGCGCGGCCCTCGCGGGTCCGCGCGCGGGCACTCAAGCGGAGGTGAAGCTCATGCTCAGGGAAATGATCGAATTCATCGCCAAGTCCCTCGTGGATCACCCGGAACAGGTCCAGGTTTCGGAAGTGGAAGGCGAGCAGACCTCCGTGATCGAGCTGAAGGTGGCCAAGGAAGACCTGGGCAAGGTCATCGGCAAGCAGGGCCGCACGGCCCGCGCCATGCGCACCCTGCTGGGAGCCGCTTCTTCCAAGGCCCGGAAACGCTCGGTTCTGGAAATCCTGGAATAGCGACCCATGCCCGCTCAAGCCCCCGGCGACCGCCTCGTGGCCGTGGGGGTGGTCGTCAAGCCCCACGGAGTCCGGGGGGAGTTCTGCATTGATTTCCATGCGGACTCCCCTTTCCTCTTCGAGGACGCGGGGCGGGTGTTCCTGCGCCGCCCCGGCGGCCGCGCCAGGGAATACGCCGTCACCGGCTCCCGGCCCCACCAGGGCCGGATGCTCCTGACCCTGAAAGGCGTTTCCGACCGCGATGCGGCCGATGCCCTGCGAGGTCTGGAGGTGGCCGTGGCGGCCGCCGATCTCCCTGATCCCGACGAGGACGAGATATACCTCCACGAGCTGGAGGGTCTGGTCGTGCGCCTGAGCGACGGCCGGGAACTGGGCGTTCTGGAGGGCTTCCTCTTCGCCGGAGGGCAGGAGACCTGGGTCATCCGCGACCCGAAGGGCCGCGAGATCCTCCTGCCCGCCACGCCGGAATTCGTCCTGGACATCGACCTGGACGCCCGCGTCGCGATGGTGGAGCCGCCCGAAGGCCTCCTGGACCTCTATCTCAAGGACCAAGCGTGAAGACTCTCGCCGCGCTCCTGCTCACGCTGCTCCTGCTGCCGGCCGTCCCGGTCCGGGCCGAAAAACCCGTGCTGCGCATGGTCTACGCCGAGGGCTTCGCGCCCTTCTCCTGGACCAGCCAGGGCCGGGTCACCGGCATCCTGCCGGACATCATGGACGAGGCCGCCCGGCGCATGGGCGTCACGGTCAGCCATCAGGCCCGGCCCGGCGACGAGGTCATGACCGCGGTCAAGGGCCTGGGGGCCGACGGCTTCCTCTCCGTCCCGTCCAGGGACTACGACGCCTTCGCCGCGCGGGGCGAGAAGCCCGTGCTGACCACCTCCATCGGACTCTTCGTGAGCCTGAGCTACGAACCCCTGATCCAGCGGTTGCGTCTTGTGCGCGACCCGGCCGAACTCAAGGGCCTCAAGCTCTGCGCATCGCGCTACGACTCCTGGTCCCAGGCCAGGCTGGCGGACCTCGACCTGACCCTTTACCCCAACCTGGCCGAGGCCCTGTCGGCCCTGGCCCGGGGCGACGCCCAGGTCATGGCCCAGGTGCCCGAGGTGGTGGAGTTCCAGACCGCCCGCCTGGGTCTTTCGGCCCAGGTGCTGCGCGTGCCCGGTGTTTTCCTGAACGAGATTTCCCTCTTCCTGCACCTGAACCGGCACGGAGCCGCGGCCGCGCTCATGCCCGCCTTCGACAAGGCCCTGGCGGACATGCGCGCCGACGGAACCCTGGTGGCCATCCTCACCCGCCCGCGCTGACCGGAGCCCTTGCCGTGCGCTTTCATCTCGTGACCCTCTTCCCGGAGTTCTTCGACTCCCCCCTGTCCGCCGGGCTCATGGGCAAGGCCCGCGAGGCGGGCATCGTGGATTTCGAGACAGTCAACCCGCGCGACTTCGCCCAGAACAAGCACCATCACGTGGACGACCGGCCCTACGGCGGCGGCCCGGGCATGGTCATGCAGGCCGATCCCCTGGCCCGGGCCCTCCGGAGCATCGAGAATCCCGGGCGCATCCTTCTGCTCACCCCGCGCGGCCGCCCGCTGTCCCAGGCCCTGGCCCGGGAGCTGGCCGCCGAGGGCGGCGACCTGACGCTCATCTGCGGCCGCTACGAGGGCCTGGACGAGCGGATCATGGAACTTTTTCCCGTGGAGCCGGTGAGCGTGGGCGACTTCGTGCTCACCGGCGGCGAGTCCGGAGCCCTCTGTCTGCTGGAGGCCGTGGGCCGTCTCCTGCCCGGATTCATGGGCAAGGAGGAGTCCGGGACCGAGGAGAGCTTTTCCGCCGGACTCCTGGAGTACCCGCACTATACCCGGCCCGAGGTCTTCGAGGGCCTGCCCGTGCCCGAGGTGCTCCTCTCCGGCGACCACGCCCGCATCGAGGCCTGGCGTCGGGAGCAGTCCCTGGCCACCACGCTCCGGCACCGGCCGGAACTTCTCTCCGGCGCGCCCCTGACCCGGGCGGACGCGGAATTCCTGCGCGAACGGCCGCGTCCCGGGCTCGGCCGCTGCCTCTATCTGGGGCTCTGCCACCATCCGGTGAAGAATCGCGCCGGAGAAACCATCACTGTCTCTTTGACAAATCTCGACGTTCACGATATGTCCCGCGTTTCCCGCTCCTATGATCTGGGAGGAGCTTATGTGCTCACGCCGCTGGAGGACCAGCGGCGGCTGGCCCGGACCCTTCTGGGCCACTGGACCGAGGGGCCGGGAGGCGCGGCCAACCCGGACCGGGCCGAGGCCCTGGGACTGACGACGGTTCTCGGGAGCATCGCCGAGGCCGTGGAGGACGTGGCCGAGAGGGCCGGAAAACAGCCCTTCGTGGTGGTCACCAGCGCGCGCTTCGAGCGTTGCGGGCCGCCCCTGGCCGGCCCCAGCGAGGTGCGGGAACGACTGGCCCAAGGCCCCGTGCTGCTGCTCTTCGGAACAGGCTCGGGTCTGGCGCCGGAGGCCTTGGAAACGGCGGACGCGCGGCTCGCGCCCATCCGCTTCCTGGGCGGATACAATCACCTGCCTGTGCGGGCGGCCCTGGGCATCACCGTGGACCGCCTCCTGGGCGACGCATATTGAGAAGAAATCGGGTTTTCCCGAACAAGGAGACAAGACATGAACGCCATCCTGAAAAACATCGAAGCCGAGCAGATGCGCATGGACATCCCGGCGGTCAAGGCCGGGGACACCATCAAGGTCCACCTGCGCATCATCGAGGGCGAGAAGGAGCGCATCCAGGTTTTCCAGGGTGTGGTCATCCGCGTCCACCGCGGCGGTGTCGGCTCCACCTTCACCGTGCGCAAGATGTCGGACGGAGTGGGCGTGGAGCGCGTGTTCCCCTTCCATTCGCCCTTCATCGAGCGGGTGGAGGTTCTCTCCGAGGGCAAAGTCCGCCGGAGCCGCCTCTACTACCTGCGCGAACTCAAGGGCAAGGCCTCGCGCATCAAGTCCAAGCAGATCTGGGAGTAGTCCCAAGGAATTCCGTCCGGGAAGGGTCCGTTCCAGAGGCCCTTCCCGGGCTTTTTTCCCGGATCGCTCCCGTCCCTCCGTCTCCCTGTCCGGCCCCTCCGTGGCGCGGATTCCGGCCAGACCGCCGCGCGCGGCAACCGGAACCGGCCGCGCAGCCACGATTCCAACCGCCGGAGAACCCATGCCCCAGTTCTTTCTGCACGAGCACGCCGATCCCCCCGCCGCCCTGGTGGCCGGAGTGGACGAGGCGGGCCGGGGCTGTCTGGCCGGGCCCGTGGTGGCCGCGGCGGTGATCCTGCCGGAATCCTACGACCTGCCCGGGCTGGGGGACTCGAAAGCCCTCTCCGAACACTCCCGCGAGACGCTGGCCCCGCTCATCCGAGTCCAGGCCGCGGCCTGGGCCGTGGCCCTGGCCCGCCCCCGCGAGATCGACGCCCTGAACATCCTCCAGGCTACCTTCCTGGCCATGAGCCGCGCCGTGCGCCACCTGCGGGTCCGGCCCCGGCTCCTGCTCGTGGACGGCGACAAGACCATCCCCGAACATCTTTTGGACGGCCCTTCGGCCCAACGCGCGGAGGTGGACGGCGACGCCCGGATCGCGGCCATCTCGGCGGCCTCGGTCCTGGCCAAGACCGTCCGCGACCACATGCTCCTGGCCCTGGACCGGCGCTTTCCGGGCTACGGCCTGGCCGAGCACAAGGGCTACGGCACGGCGGTCCACCGCGAGGCCCTGCTCCGGCTGGGCCCCAGCTCCATCCACCGGCTCACCTTCCGAGGCGTGCTGCCCGAAGACCGGCGCAAAGGCGCGTCATGCCCGCAAGGCCGCCTGCCCATCTGAGGCTCGGCGCGCGCGGCGAGACGACCGCCGCCCGCTTCCTGGAGCGGGCCGGGCTGACCGTACTCGAACGCAACTGGCGCTGGAAGCAGTGGGAGCTTGACATGATCTGCCGCGAGGGCGACACCCTGGTCTTCGTGGAGGTCAAGACGCGCGGGCCGGGCTCACTGGCCACCCCCGCCGAGGCCGTGGACGGCCGCAAGCAGGCCAAGCTGGGCAAGGCCGCCGCGCAGTATCTGAGCAAGAACAAACTCTGGGATAGTCCCTGCCGCTTCGACGTGGTCTGCGTGCGCGTCGGCGACGACGGGGAGGAGATCGAGCATGTGCGCGACGCCTTCAGCCCGGCTCTGGGTGGTGGCCACGCCGCTTGGCAACCTTGGTGACCTCTCGCCCCGGGCCCGCGAGATCCTCGCCTCGGCGGACCTCGTCCTGGCCGAGGACACCCGCCGCGCCGGGTTGCTCTTCCAGCGCCTGGGCCTGCCCGCCAAGGGATTCCTGAGCCTCTACGAGCACAACGAGGAGGCCCGGGTGGAGCAGGTCCTGGCCGCTCTGGCCGAGGGCCGGAACGCGGCCCTGGTCTCGGACGCGGGCACCCCGCTCCTCTCGGACCCGGGCTACCGCCTCGTGCGCGCCTGCCGAGCCGCCGGGTTGCCGGTGTCGCCCGTGCCCGGGCCCTCGGCCCCCGTCGCCGCGCTCTCGGCCTGCGGCCTGCCGCCCCTGCCCTTCGTCTTTCTGGGCTTTCTCCCGCGCAAGGACGGCGACATCCGCCGCCTGCTGGAAACCTACGCCGCCCTGCCCGCCACCCTGGTCTTCTTCGAGCGCAAGACCCGGCTCTCCTCCACCCTGGCCCTGGCCGCCGAAGTCCTCGGCCCCCGGGAGTTCTGCGTGGCCCGTGAGCTGACCAAGGAGTTCGAGGAGTTCGTCCGGGGCCGCCTGGACGCCCTGGACGCCCTGCCCGAGGAGTTCCTGGGCGAGATCACCGTGGTGCTGGGCCCGCCCGAGACTCCGGCCAAGCTGACCGAGGAGGCCCTGCTGGATCTTCTGCGCGAGGAATCCGCGCGCGGAGGCAAGCCCCGCGAGGTGGCCCGCCGCGCCGCGTCCCGGGCCCCGGGCTGGAGCGCCAAGGAAGCTTACGATAAACTGAACGCCCTGCGAAAGGATTGAGCGGCCGGGCCTCCGGCCGCCAGGACATGCCGAATGAACCGCTTCGATCAGATCGCCGAGGCCGTGCTGAACGGCCGCACCTTGTCCGACGCCGAACTGCGGACCGTGACCGAGGCCAGGGACGAGGACGTTCCCGCCATTTCGGCCGCCGCCTTCACCGTGCGCCGGAGCTTCCTGGGCGACACCGTCACCTTCTGCGCCATCGTCAACGCCAAGAGCGGCCGCTGTTCCGAGAACTGCGCCTTCTGCGCCCAGTCCGGCCACCACACGACAGACGCCCCGGTGCACGACTTCCTGCCCCTGCCGAAGATCGTGGCGGCCGCGCGGCGGGCCCGCGAGGCCGGGGCCTGCCGCCTGGGCATCGTGACCAGCGGGCTCACCCCTCGCGGCGGGGACTTCGAGCGGCTCGTGGAGGCCGTGGCCGCGGTCCGGGCCGAGGGCGTCCTGGCCGACGTCTCGCCCGGGCTCCTGGACGGCGGGCAGATCGAGCGCCTCCAGGCCGCCGGGCTCGCGGGCTACCACCACAACCTGGAGACGTCCCAGGACTTCTTTCCGAACATCTGCACCACCCACGCCTGGGAGGACGACGCCCTGGCCGTGCATCAGGCCGTGGCCGCCGGGCTCTTCGTCTGCTCCGGCGGGCTCTTCGGCCTGGGCGAGTCCTGGGAGGACCGCGTGGATCTTGCTTTGTCCCTGGCCCGGCTGGGGGTCCGGTCCGTGCCCATGAACTTCCTCACGCCCATCCCGGGCACACGCCTGGAGAATCGGCCGATCCTCTCCCGGGCCGAGTCCCTGAAGATCCTGGCCCTGTACCGCTTCCTCCTGCCCCGGGCGCACCTGCGCGTCTGCGGCGGCAGGCCCGCCGTGTTCGGGGCCGACCGCGAGGCCGTGCTCCTCTCCGGAGCCGACGGCCTGATGATCGGGGATTATCTCACCACACCGGGCGAGAACCCGGAGCGGGACCGTGAGGCGGCGGCGGGCCTGGGCCTGCGCCTGGAGACGCCGGAGGACGCGGCGTGAACCCCCTGGCCCCGCTGCACCGGCTGGTCTGGACCGCCCTGCTGGCCGCCGCCGTGGCCGCCGGAGCCTGGATCGTGGTGCCCATCGGGCCGGTGCCGGTGTCGCTCCAGCCGCTGTTCGTCTTCCTGGCCGGATACGCCCTGGGTCCGCGCCGGGGCGCGCTCTGCATCCTGCTCTACATCCTGGCCGGGGTCATCGGCCTGCCGGTGTTCGCGGGCGGACGCTCGGGACCGGCCCAACTCCTGGGCCCCACGGGCGGCTACCTCCTGGGCTTCGTCCTCTCCGCCTGGATCACGGGCCTGGCCACGGGCGGACACGGCCGCGCCCTGACCTGGGTCAGGGGCCTGGGCTTCGGGATTCCGGCCCTGATCGCGGCCTACGTCCCGGGCGTCTTCTGGCTGCGCCACGTCCTGGACACGGACTGGACCCGGGCCCTGGCCCTGGGGCTGGCCCCCTTCCTGCCCTGGGACTGCCTGAAGATCGTGGCCGCCGTGGCTTGCTACCGGCTGCTCTCCCGGTGTAGGCTGCTCCCAGGAAACGGGGACGCCGCGCCCCCCGGAGGAGGTTCATGCCCGCGGACAGGCTGACCAAGGCCGTTATCCTGTCGTTTCTGCGCTGCTACCTGATGGGGGCCAACTTCAACACCAGGGGCATGCAGAACATCGGGCTGGTCTACGCCATGCTTCCCGGGCTGGCCGCCATCCACAAGGATCCGGCCCGCTTCCGCCAGGCCGTGAAGCGCTACGTGCGCCACTACAACTCCCATCCCTTCTGGGCCCCCTGCCTGGTGGGCATCTTCCTCTCCACGGAACAGCGCATCGCCGCCGGAGCCTTCCCTCCAGCCATGCTGGAAAAGGTCAAGGACCGGACCACCTACACCCTCTCGGCCATCGGCGACTCGGTCTTCGCGGGCAGCCTGCTCATCTACTGGGCCCTGTCCACGGCCTGCCTGCTCCTGGCCGGGCACACGGCGGCGGCGCTTCTCGAAGGTCTCATTTTTTTCATTGGTCTCCAGGTGTTCAAAGTGTATACTTTCTGGCGCGGGTTGCGCGGCGGCTTCCTCTTCCTGGAAAGCCTCAAGCGTTGGGATCTCATCAACTGGGGCCAGCGCATCAAGTACGCCAACGCGGCGCTCTTGCTCTGGTTCTGGATGCTGGTGTGGCCCAAACCCGTGGCCTGGCAGGGATGGCTGGCGGGCATGATCGGCCTCGCCGTGACAGCCCGGCTCGTGCAGCAGTTCCGCCTGCCCCGGACCATCCCGGCGGTGGGGCTGGCCGCGCTCTGGGCCCTTTATCCGGTCGTCGTCGAATCCCTCGGCGGCTGGCCGTTTTGATCGAGCGGGACATTATGGGTGAGATGAACGAGGCGAGGGACGCCGAGGCAGCTTTCCCGGGCGAGGTGACCCGGCGGGTGGTGGTGACCAACCAGCTCGGCCTGCACGCGCGTCCGGCCGGAAAGCTGGCCCAGACCGCCCAGAATTTCAAGGCCTCCATCTCCATCGTCTGCCAGGACCAGGAAGTGGACGCCAAGAGCATTTTGGAAATCCTGACCCTGGCGGCGGCCCAGGGCAGCTCCCTGGACCTCAAGGCCAAGGGAGAGGACGCCGCCCAGGCCGTTGAAAGCCTGGAACGGCTTTTCCGCTCCAAGTTCGGCGAGGAACGCTAGTGGCCCGAGTCATCATTCCCGGCATTTCCGTCTCCACGGGCATCGCCATCGGCAAGGCCTTCTTCCTGAACCGCAACCGGACGGCCCATCTGCCTCGGCTCACCGTGGCCGAGGAGGCCGTGGCCCACGAGGCCGAGCGCCTGGCCCAGGCCTTCCTCCAGGCCGAGGACGAGCTGGCCGCCGCCCGCGACAAGGTTCCCGCCGAGCTCAAGGAGCACCGGCTCATCATCGACTCCCACCTGATGATGCTCAAGGATCCCAAGCTGCGCAACGCCGCCCGCGCCTACATCACGGACATGCGCCTGAACGCCGAATGGGCCCTGGAAAAGGCCCTCGGCGACCTGGAGAAGACCTTCGGAGCCCTGGACGACGTCTACATCCGCGAACGGATGCAGGACGTCCGCTTCGTCATCGTCAAGGTCCAGTCCCACCTCATCGGCCAGGACAAGGATCTGCGCTCCATCGAGGGCCGGGTCATCATCATGGCCCACGACCTGACCCCGGCCGACACCGTGGAGCTGGACGTGAACAAGATCCTGGGCTTCGCCACGGTCCAGGGCGGCAAGACCTCGCACACCGGCATCATGGCCCGCACCCTGGGCATCCCGGCCATGGTCGGCGTGGCGGACCTGGAATCCCACGTCCTCGAAGGCGACTTCGTGATCATCGACGGCCTCTCGGGCAAGATCGTGATCGATCCCGACGAGGACGAGCTGACCCGCTACAACGAACTTTCCGCCCAGTTCGAGGACTACACCCGGCGCATCATCCGCGAATGCCAGCTCCCGGCCGAAACCAGCGACGGCTACCGCGTGCAGGTCCTGGCCAACATCGAACTGCTGGAGGAGGTGGCCGCGGTCCTGGACCGGGGCGGCGAGGGCATCGGCCTCTACCGCACCGAATACTCCTACCTCAACCGCACCGACCTGCCGAGCGAGGAGGAGCTGGCCGAGAAATACTCGGACCTCGTCTCCATCATGTCCCCCCGCCGGGTCATCTTCCGCACCCTGGACCTCGGCGCGGACAAGTTCATCCAGAGCTTCGGCTCCCTGGAGGAGCCCAACCCGGCCCTGGGCATGCGCGCCATCCGCTTCTGCCTGCGCCACCCGGACCTCTTCCGCACCCAGTTGCGGGCCGTCTGCCGGGCCAGCGCCTACGGCAACGCCTCGATCATGTTCCCCATGATCTCCGGCCTCAAGGAGCTGCGCCGGGCCAAGAGCCTCCTGCGCGACGCCCAGGACGAGCTGCGCCGCGAGGGCATCCCCTTCAACGAGGAAATGCCCGTGGGCATCATGGTCGAGCTGCCCTCGGCCGTGATGATCGCCGAATTCCTGGCCGAGGAGTGCGACTTCTTCAGCATCGGCACCAACGACCTCATCCAGTACAGCGTGGGCATCGACCGCACCAACCGGCACGTGTCCTACCTCTACCAGCCCCTGCACCCGGCCGTTCTGCGCGCCATCAAGCACGTCACCGACGCCGCCCACCAGGCCGGCATCGAGGTCAGCCTCTGCGGCGAGGTCGCTTCCGACCCCTTCTGCGTGCCGATCATCATGGGCATGCAGGTGGACAGCATCTCGCTGACCCCCCAGGCCATCCCGGGCATCAAGCGGGTCATCCGCCAGGCCCGCATGACCGACTGCCGCGACCTGCTGCGCGAGGTTCTCTCCTGTCGCACCGTGGGCCGCGTCAACCGGCTGGTCAAGGAAACCATCTTCAAGCGCTTCCCCGAGGAACTGACCTTCTTCGCCTCTCTCCTGGACAACGAGGAGCACGGCGGATAGCCTCCACTCCATGAGCGAGAAACCAGAAGCGGCCGGGCGCAAGCCCATCGCCGAGAACAGAAACGCCCGGCGGCTCTATGAGCTCACCGAAACCCTGGAGGCCGGACTCGCGCTCCAGGGCTCGGAGGTCAAGTCCCTGCGCGACGGCCGCGTGAGCTTCAAGGACGGCTACGTGGACGTGAAGAACGGCGAGGCCTTCCTCGTCGGCGTGCACATCGCGCCCTACGAGAAGACCTCCCTCTTCGACCGGCCCGACCCCGAACGCCCCCGCAAGCTCCTCCTTCACCGCCGCGAGATCGACCGTCTCCAGGCCAAGGCCGAGCAGAAGGGCCTGACCATCGTCCCCGTGCGCCTCTACTTCACGCGCGGCCGGGTCAAGCTCGAAATCGCCCTGGCCAAGGGCAAGAAGGTCCACGACCGCCGCGACGACCTGAAGCAGAAGGACATCGCCCGCGACACCGCGCGCCAGCTGGCCCAATACAACAAATAGCACCCGGGGCTCCGCCCCGGACCCCGCCAGGGGCCGGCGGCCCCTGGACCCGGCGATAGTGCTGCGGGAACGCCCCGGAGAGCGACGCTCTCCGGGGCGTTCCCGCAGCACTGTCAGCCAGGGGAAAAGTCTCTTCCGTCTTTCTTGAAACGGACCGAAGGCCCCCCGGCGTCGCCGGGTGACGCAAATTGGCCGAAGACCCGCGACGGCCCACGCTTTTCTTTCGGGCCGATGCACCGTATGATCGTTTCCATGCTGACCGATCGTCAGAAAGAATCTCTGCTCTCGCTGTTTCCGGGCGACGGCTGCGTCCTGGATCCGGAGCAGGCCCTGGCCCTGGGCGCGGACGCCTCGCGCCGTTTCGCCCGCCCCTGGGCCGTGGTCCGTCCGGAGACCGAGGAGCAGACCGCCGAGTTCCTGCGCTTCGCCCAGGCCGAGAACCTGCCCGTGTATCCCCGCGCCCGGGGCACCAGCCGCGTGGGCGGGGCCGTGCCCGCCGAGGGCGGGGTGGTGGTTTCCATGCTGCGCATGGACAAGATTCTGGACGTGGACGCGGCCGACTTCGTGGCCGAGGTGGAGCCCGGTGTGGTCACCGGCGCGTTCCAGGCCACGCTAAGGGAAAAACGTCTGTTCTATCCGCCGGACCCGGCCAGCGCGGGCTACTCGACCATCGGCGGCAACGCCGCCACCTGCGCCGGAGGAATGCGCGCGGTGAAGTACGGCGTGACCCGGGACTACGTGCTCGGACTCTCGGCGGCCCTGCCGGGCGGACGGATCATCCGGGCGGGCGGGCGCTGCCACAAGGACGTCTCGGGCCTGGACCTGACGCGGCTCTTCGTGGGTTCCGGCGGCACGCTGGGGATCATCACCCGGCTGACCCTCAAGCTCCTGCCCCTGCCCGAGGCCCAGGCCTCGCTGCTCTGCGCCTTCGCTTCCCTGGAGGCGGCCCTGGACGCGGCCCGGGCCGGATTCGAGGCGGGCATTCTGCCGGTGTCGCTGGAATTTCTCGACGCCACGGCCCTGGGCGCGGTGGCTGATGCGGGCTGCGCCCTGTGCCCCCAGGATTCCGGCGCGGCCCTGCTCTACCGCCTGGACGGCTCGGCCGGGGCGGTGCTGGCGGACCTGGACCGGCTCAAGGCGGCCCTGGCCCCGCTCAAGCCCCTGGCCCTGGAGACGGCGGCCACCCCAGAGGCCGAGGAAAAGCTCTGGGAAGTGCGGCGCACGGTGAGCCAGGCCCTGCACCGCGTGGGTCCGGACAAGGCCGCCGAGGACGTGGCCGTGCCCCGGGGACGCATCCCGGCCGCCGTGGCCGCGTTCCGGGAGGCCGGGCGCGCCAACGGCCTGCGCGTGGCCTGCTTCGGCCACCTGGGCGACGGCAACATCCACGTGAACGTGCTCTTCGACGCCCGGAAGCCCGACGAACTGCGCCGCGCGGCCTCGGCCAAGGAGGCCATTCTGCGCGCGGCCCTGGATCTGGGCGGCACGCTTTCCGGCGAACACGGCCTGGGGCTGACCAAGGGCGCCTACCTGCCCTGGCGGCACGGCCCCGAGGAGATCGCGCGCATGCGCGGGGTCAAGGCCGTCTTCGACCCCCAGGGAATCATGAATCCCGGCAAGGAATGGGGCTCGGGGAGAGCCGCCTGTTCCGGCCGTGAAGGAACGTCATAGGCATGGGGTATCTTCTCACCGTCCAGATCAACATGTTCATGTGCCTGCTGCTGGCGGTCTGTCTGGCCGTCGCGTTCCTCAAGCTCGATCTGGAGAAGACGGAACACAAGCTCTTCATCGGCATGGTCCTGAGCATCCTCGCCCTGCTCGGGCTGGAGATCTGGAGCGTGGTGCTCAACGCCGAGTTCAACGCGGCGGTCCGGGCCGACGGGCATCTCGTGGCCCTCAACAAGCTCGTCAACGTGGTCGGCTTCGCCCTCGTCCCCTTTCCGCCCCTGTTGCTCCTGCTCTTCCTGCATTCGTGGATCTCCAGGCCGATTCCGCGGATATTGCTGCCGCTCTATGCCGCGCCGCTTCTCGCCAGCGTCATTCTGGCCCTCCTGAGCTACCACGGCGGCGTGCTGTTCAACATCTCGCCGCTGAACGAGTATTCCCGGGGGGAGTATTTCCTCGCCTCGCCGCTGGTGAGCTACGCCTATTTCCTCCTCAACGCCGTGTTCATCTGGAAGAACAGGAGCAGACTGCGGGTTCAGGAGATCGTCTTTCTGCTGGCCACGATCATCATCCCGGCGTTCATCGGCCTGGTTCAGCTGATGTATTTCGTCTACCTGACGATCTGGAACAGCTGGGCCGTTTCGGCGGTCGTGCTCTTCGTCTACATCCTGGTCTACAAATCGGAAATGGATGAGCTCACGAGGCTCGGAAACCGCAGGGTCTACCGGGAAATCATCTTCAAGGCCAGGCGGATGAAGGAGCTGAGAATGTCCATCGCCATGCTCGACATGGACGACCTCAAGAAAATCAACGACGCCTACGGCCACGGCGAGGGAGACCACGCCATCCGCGTGCTCGCGGATGGAATGCGGCGGTTCTTCGGCCGCGAGTTCCACCCCATGCGCTTCGGCGGGGACGAGTTCGCCGCGGTGCATTTCGACGACGACCCAGCCGTGCTGGCCGAAAGGCTCGCCGGGCTGGAGGCCTATTTGGAGGAATACAACGCCTCCTCCGGCAAGCCCTACCGCATTTCCTTCAGCCACGGCATCGCCGTGTCCGGCGCGGGGGAGTGCGTGAACGATCTGCTGCGGCGTTGCGACAAGATCATGTACGAGCGCAAGCGCCGTCGGATCTGCGCGGACTGACGCCGCCGGAGCGGCTTCGGTCTAGCCTTCCTTCAGTTCCCGGATCAGGTCGCGCAGGCGGGCCATCTGCTCGTCGAGTTCCTCCACGGCCCGCGCCGAGTCGGCCACGTTCCGGGCCGTGGACGTGGTGATCCCGTTGATCTCCTCCACCGACTTGTTGATCTCCTCCGAGGCCGCCGACTGCTCCTCGGCGGCGGTGGCGATGCCCCGGATCTGGTCGGCCGAGGTCTGCACCCCGGCCACGATGGCCCGCAGGGCCTCACCCGAATGGTTGGAGAGGTCCACGGCCCGGCTCAGGTCGTCGAGCACCTTGCGGGTGGTCCCGATGTTGGCCGTGGCCGCGTTCTGGATTCCCGCGATGGCCTCGCCCACCTCCCTGGTGGCGGTCATGGTCTTCTCGGCCAGCTTGCGCACCTCGTCGGCCACCACGGCGAAACCCCGTCCGGCGTCGCCGGCCCGGGCCGCCTCGATGGCCGCGTTCAGCGCCAACAGGTTGGTCTGGTCCGCGATGTCCGTGATGACCCCGAGAATCCGACCGATGGACTCGGCCTGGCCGCCCAGCTGGTTCATGTTCTCCTGCAGATGGTCGGCCTCGCTGTAAGTGGCGCGCAGGGCCTCCACGGACTGGCTCACCACCTCGGAGCCCTTCTCGGCCTGGGACCGGGCGCGGTTGCCGGACTCGGCGGCCTCGGAGGCGTTGCGGGCCACCTCCAGCACCGTGGCGTTCATCTCCTCCATGGCCGTGGCCGTGGACTGGATGCGGTCGCGCTGCACGTCGGTTCCCTCGCGGATGTCGCGGGAACGAGCCGCGATGGCCTCGGCCGCGCCGGTGACCTTCTCCACTATGGCCTCCAGGCGGCCGGCGGCCAGGAGGATTCCCTCGCGCCGGGCTCTCTCGGCCTGCCCCCGGGCCTGTTCGGCGTCGGCCAGGGCGCGCTCGGCCATGCGGGCCTTGTCCTCGGCCTCGGCGGACTTGGCCGTGATCTGGGCGATGTTCCCGCGCAGGGTGCGGGCCATGCTGTTGAGCGCCTTCTGCAGGCTGGCCACCTCGTCGCGGCCGGACTCGTCGAGGTTCACATCGTAGCTCCCCTCGGCGATGCCGCAGGCCGCCCTGGTGGCCTGGGACAGCGGCCGCACGATGCCCCGGATGGTCACGACGCTCAGCGGCAGCACGAAGAAGAGAAAGACGGCCCCGAGCACCGAGAGAAGCATCAGGGTGTCGGCGCGGACCAGCTCCCCGACGGCCTGGGCGATACCCTTCTTGGCCTGTTCGATGTTGTCGATGTAGATGCCGGTGCCGATCCAGAGGTCCGTGCCCGGAATCATCTCGGCATACCCCAGCTTGGGCTGGTCGCCCTTGCCCGGCTTGGGAAAGATGTACTGCACGAAGCCGCCCCCGGCCGCCGCCTGCCTGGCCAGCTCCCGGACGAAGAAGACCCCGTTCTTGTCCTTGCTCTCGGCCATGTCCGACCCCTGAACCTCCTTCTTGGGCGGCAGGGCCACGTTCACCGTGCCCCGATAGACGAAGTAGTAGCCGGACTTGTCCTCCTCGAAACGGATGGGGTCCACGGCCCGGCGGATGAACTCCACCCGTTCCGCGTCATCGGAAACGCCCGTCAATCCCTGGCCCAAGGACAGGGCCATGCTGCGCGTGGCCACCTGGATCTTTTGTTTCTGGAGGTCGAGCATCTGAACCTGGACCTGTTCAACGCCCATGGCTTCGATCTTTCCGGCGTTGTGCAGAAAGGCCAGCACCGTCCCGGCCACGAAGCAGACGATGAGGCCCAGCAGGAGGAATATCCGTGTTCCGATGGACATGAGACGCATCATGGGGCACCTCCGAAGATAGTGGGTAATCACTTTAAATTGCTTTCGGGAATCTGGTCAACGCCGGGCTGATGATTATTGTCAGACGATTCGCGCGCCACGCGCGCGGGAAGCACCAGATGCGGAAACACGCGCCCCATACCCCGCCCGGCCTCGACGGCTGCGTGCTCTGCGGCAAGTGCCTGGAGGCCTGCCCGCTTCTGGCGGCCACGGGCCGCGAGGAACTGTCGCCCCGGGCCAAGGCCGTGCTCACCGCCCACGGCGACTCGCGCACGGCCGAGGATCTGGCCCGGCTCTGCCTGGGCTGCGGCCGCTGCGTGCGGGTCTGCCCCCAGGGCCAGGACGCGCCCGCCGTGGTGGCCGGTTTGCGAGCCGCGCGGCCGGACTTCCGGCAGTGGCTCTGGAAGGCGGCCCTGGCCCGAAGCGGGGCGCTCTGGCCTGTCGCCGCCACGCTCGCCAAGCCGATTCCCAAGGACTTTCTGCAAAAGCGCCTGGGCGGTCTGCTCAAGGGGCTGGGCGCGCTCTCCCGGCCGGGCTGCGAGCCGTTCGCCCGGGTCGAGAGCCCGTCCGACGCATGGCGCGGGCGGCGCGCGGCCCTGTTCAGCGGCTGCGCGGGCGCGCACGCGGCCCGACGCTGGACGGACAAGGCCGCGCGAATCCTGGAGCTGGCCGGAGTGGAACGCGCGCAGGCCCATTTCCAGTGCTGCGGCGCGACCCTGGGCTCGGCCGGGTTGCCCCGTGAACGCGACGCGGCCCGGGCGGCCAACGTGGCGGCCTGGCGCGCGGCCGGGCGGCCCCTGCTGGCGGCCTTCTGCGCCTCCTGCCTGGCGGGCCTGCGGGCCTACGCCGGGTCCGGGCTCTTCCGCGACGCGGAGGAAGAGGCGGCCTGGACCGCGTCGATCACCCCCCTTTCCGCGATTTTGCAAGGCGGCGGCTTTGTGCTAACCAGGAACCCGGGCCGCGTGGCTTGGCACACGCCCTGCCACGCCGACGTCCCGGACCCGGACCCGGCCCTCTGGCTCGGCGTGCCGGGCCTGGACCTGGAATCGCCCGAGGCGCGTTGCTGCGGCTTCGGCGGTGTGCTCCAACTGGCCGACCCGGCCCTGGCGGCGCGGGTGTCGGCGCTACGATGGGAAAACCTCCGGGCGGACCTCGTGCTCACGGGCTGCTCGGCCTGCGCCATGCAGCTCGCGGCCACGGCCTCCGAAGGAGTCCGGGCCGCGCACTGGCTGGACGCCCTGGACCTGTAATCATGGAGATGCAATGAACAGCAGACCGGCGTTCATCCTGGCCCTGGGCCTGATCCTGGCCTCGGCCGTCCTGGCCTGGGCCTTCTACGCCTCGCGCCTGCCGCAGAACACCATCGAGGCCACGGGCTCGGCCCGGGTCAAGGTGGTTTCGGACGTGGCCAAGTGGCGCGGGAGCATCTTCCGCACCGTGGCCGAGACGGACCTCAAGCAGGGCTACGCCCAGCTGCGTACCGACCTCCAAGCCCTCAAGGACTACCTCAAGGCCGCCGGGCTGCCCGAGACCGCCCTGGAGCTTCAACCGGTCAGCATGGAGCAGGTCTACCAGCAGAACCCCAGCGCCCCGCGCGAACAGACCCTGCGCCAGGGCTTCACCGTGACTTCCTCGGACACGGCCAGGATCACGACCCTGGGCCTGGACCAGACTCTCATGGACCAGGGGGTGCAGTTGACCACCTATTCCCTGGAATACTACGTTTCTCGGTTGCCCGAGATGCGCGTGGAGCTGTTGGGCCAGGCCGTGAAGGACGCCCGCCGCCGGGCCCAGGAGATCGCCGGCAGCGACGGCCGGGGCGTGGGAGCGCTCCAGTCCGCGCGCATCGGCGTGGTCCAGGTTCTGGCGCCCAATTCCGTGGAAGTTTCCGGCTCCGGCGCCTACGACACCTCCACCGTGGACAAGGAAGTCATGGTCACGGTGCGCGCCGAATTCGCGGTGCGCTAGGCAATTGAAACAACCCAAGATGGCTGCGTCGCTTCAAGAAAACCACATCCTCGCGCAGCGGGGATTCGCGTCGACCGCGCGGAGGCGGGCATGACCGGCAGAACCCCGCTGGTTCTGGCCCCTGGCCTGGCCCTGGGCGCGGCCCTGCTGGCCGGAGCCCTCTGCGTCGCCCTGCCGCCCCAGGAGGCCCTGGAGGTCGGCAACGCGGCCCGGATCAAACTCGTGGCGGCCGCCGCCAAGTGGCGCGGCGGCATGTTCCGCGCCGTGCCCCGCCTGGCCGCCGGGCATGTCCTGCGCGACGGCCTGGGCCAGACCGACCCGGACGGCATCGGCAACCCGATCCCGGCCGCGATCACCGGAGCCCTCGGCCTCCACGTCGCGCTTCCGGCCCTTGCTCCCGATCTTCCGCCCGCTCCCGGCTCACGCGAGGCCCTGCCCTCGAACCGCGCCGGGCGCGCCCCGCCCCGTTCCGCGGACCACGCCTAGCGCGGTCCGTCCCGGTTCCGGCAGTCCCACATCCGACACCAACACAAGGTTGCGACATGCACGGCATGTCCCGGCCATCGGGGCGCATCCCACGCCCCTTTCCGTCAAGGAGAATTCCATGCTGCTCAAACTGCTCTTCGGCTCCAAGAACGAACGCTACATCAAGCGCCTGCGCCCCATGGTGGCGCGCATCAACGCGCTGGAGCCGGACATGCTCAAGCTTTCCGACGCCGACTTCCCGGCCAGGATCGCGGCCTGGAAGGAGGAGGTGCGCAACGGGCGCAAGGTGGACGACCTGTTGCCCGAGGTCTTCGCCCTGGTGCGCGAGGCGGGCAAGCGCGTTCTGAACATGCGCCACTTCGACGTCCAGCTCGTCGGCGGCATCGCCCTGCACGAAGGCAACATCGCGGAGATGAAGACCGGTGAAGGCAAGACCCTGGTGGCCACCCTGCCCGTGGTGCTCAACGCCCTCTCGGGCAAGGGCGTGCACGTGGTCACGGTCAACGACTACCTGGCCAAGCGCGACGCGGCCTGGATGGGCCGTCTCTACGGCTTCCTGGGCCTGACCACGGGCGTCATCGTCCACGGCCTCTCGGACCAGGAACGCCAGGAGTCCTACGGCGCGGACATCACCTACGGCACGAACAACGAGTTCGGCTTCGACTACCTGCGCGACAACATGAAGTTCTACAAGGAGTCCCTGGTCCAGCGCGACCTGCACTTCGCCATCGTGGACGAGGTGGACTCCATCCTCATCGACGAGGCGCGCACCCCGCTGATCATCTCCGGCCCGGCCGAGATGTCCACCCAGCTCTACCGCCGCGTGGACACGGTCATCCCGCCGCTCAAGCGCTCCTCCCCCCGCCCGGCGAACCTGCCCCAGGGCGAGGATTTCATCCCCGACGGCGACTTCGAGGTGGACGAGAAGGCCCGCACCGTGACCCTCACGGACCAGGGCGTGGAGCGCGTGGAAAAACTCCTCGGCATCGACAACCTCTTCGATCCCACGAACATGACCCTCCAGCACCACGTGCTCCAGGGCCTCAAGGCGCACCACCTGTTCAAGCGCGATGTGGACTACATCGTCAAGGACGGCCAGGTGGTCATCGTGGACGAGTTCACCGGGCGGCTCATGCCCGGGCGGCGCTACTCCGACGGCCTGCACCAGGCCCTGGAGGCCAAGGAGAACGTCACGGTGGAGGCCGAAAACCAGACGCTGGCCTCGATCACCTTCCAGAACTACTTCCGCATGTACGACAAGCTGGCGGGCATGACCGGCACGGCCGACACCGAGTCGGTGGAATTCAAGCAGATCTACGAGCTGGACGTCATCGTCATTCCCACCAACCGACCCATGGTCCGCAAGGACCACCCGGACATGATCTTCCGCACCCAGCCTGAGAAATTCCGGGCCATCGTGGAGGAGATAGCGGACTGCCACAAGCGCGGTCAGCCCGTGCTGGTGGGCACCGTGTCCATCGAGAAGTCCGAGCTGGTTTCGGGCCTGCTCAAGAAGCTCGGCGTGCCCCACAACGTGCTCAACGCCAAGCAGCACGAAAAAGAGGCCGAGATCGTGGCCGAGGCCGGCCAGAAGGGCAAGGTCACCATCGCCACCAACATGGCCGGCCGCGGCACGGACATCGTGCTCGGCGAGGGCGTCAAGGAACTGGGCGGCCTGCACATCATCGGCACCGAGCGCCACGAGTCCCGGCGCATCGACAACCAGTTGCGCGGTCGCTCCGGCCGCCAGGGCGACCCGGGCAGCTCCCGCTTCTACCTGGCCCTGGACGACGACCTCATGCGCCTGTTCGGCTCGGACCGCATTTCCGGGTTGATGGAAAAGCTGGGCATGGAAGAAAACGTGCCCATCGAGAACAAGCTCGTGTCCCGGGCCATCGAGGGTTCGCAGAAGCGCGTGGAAGGCCACAACTTCGAGATCCGCAAGCAGCTCCTGGACTTCGACAACGTCATGAACCAGCAGCGCGAGGTCATCTACTCCCAGCGCCGCGAACTCATGTACGCCGAGAACCTGGATTCCATCGTGGAGGAGTACGCCCAGGACGTGCTCGCGGACATCCTGGGACCAGCCTCCGAGGGCAAGGACATGGACCCCGAAATGGCCGAGATGGTCCGCTCGCGCCTGGACGAGGTCTTCGACTTCGACCGCTTCCCCGGCTTCCGCCGCAACCTGCCCAACAAGACCCAGGCCCTGGCCTGGATCAACGAGACCACCGGCGCGCTCAAGGACGCGGCCCCGGACCACTACCAGGAAATCGCCCGCTACTTCACGCTGGAATCCCTGGACCGCAACTGGAAGGACCACCTGCTGAACATGGACCACCTGCGCGACGGCATCGGCCTGCGCGGCTACGGCCAGAAAGACCCCAAGCAGGAGTACAAGCGCGAGGGCTTCGAACTCTTCCGCGACATGCTCGACAACATCAAGGAGAACACCCTGCGGGCCCTCTGCCACCTGCGCATCAAGACCGAGGTGCGCGAGGAGGAGTACCAGCACAAGGAAACCGCCGGGAACCTCCAGTACGCCGGGAGCGCGGACGGCTCGGACAAAACCAAGGAACCCAAGCGCCGGGTCGAACCCAAGGTCGGCCGCAACGACCCCTGCCCCTGCGGCTCGGGCAAGAAATACAAGAAGTGCTGCGGCGCCAAATAGGGGGCCTCGCCCCATTTCAGAAAGACAGGGTTTCGGCCCGTCTCAGAAAACAAACGGCCCGGGATCATGTGGTCCCGGGCCGTTTTCTTTTGTGAGGCGCGGCCCCGCCTCCTCGCGAAAGAGTCTGTTTTTCCCACCATCTGCGGCAAACTTTCTCCAGTCCGGCCGACAGGTTGCATTCTTTCCCGGTTCCGGTATGCTGCCCGGACGCAATGACTGACACACAGTATGGAGTGATTCCGTGAAGCAGCACCAGCCCCTGTCCTCCGCCCGTTCTCCCCGCATCGCGGCGGGTTCCACGCATGCCCGCCGGGAGGGCCGCATCCTCTCCCGGAAGACGGGGGCCGTCGTGTAGCGTCACACCCAACGCACGCAGACAGGCCCCATCTTTCCGAACGGCGGAAGATGGGGCTTTATTTTTTTCGCCGGAGGAACCCGACATGAATGCGGGCGAGCCTCGGGCACGGCACCCGTTCATGACCGGAGAAAGCGACGTGGACATCAGATCAAAGGCAATGGCCGCATTGTTCCCCACGGACATCCTGTTCCAGACCTCGTACTGGGCGCAGGTCAAGGCCCGGCTCGGCCTCCAGCCCAGGGCGTTCGACATTCCAACGGCCGGGCCGGGCAAGGATGTGCTCGTCCTGCTCAAGCCGTTCGGAAAGCACAACATCGCCATCGTGCCCCAAGGGCCGGAACATGCGCCGGCCGAGGAGGAGTACGGAACTTTCCTCGAGGACTTCTCCGCGGCCCTGGCCAAGACCCTGGGCCCGGAAGTGGCCTTCATCCGCTACGATCTGCCCTGGCTCTCCCCATACGCTGGCGTGATGCAAAATGAGGGCTGGGACGCCTTTCCCGAGCCGAGAGTGCGCGAACTGCGCATGAACATGGGCACCAGGTTCTGGAACATCAGAAAAGCCCGCGAAGACATGACCGTGGCCAGTTCCCTGGTCGTGGACCTCGTGGGGAACGAGGAAGAGATGCTCGGGCGCATGAAACCGAAGACGCGTTACAACATCGGGCTCGCGCGGCGCAAGGGCGTCATCGTGCGGGAAGCCGACGCGCTGGGCCTGCCCGACTTCCACGCCCTGTACCGGCAGACGGCCCTGCGCAACGGTTTCACCCCCTGCGGGTCGGAGCACTTCAGCGCCATGTTCCAGTCCCTGCTCTCCGCCCCGGATCGCTCGGATCTGCTCTTTCTGCTCGCGCGGCACGGCTCCGACGTCCTGGCCGGAGCCATCGTCGGCATCTCGGGCGAAACGGCGAACTTCCTCTACGGGGCCTCCTCCGACACCAAACGGAACATGATGGCCTCCAGCCTCATGCACTGGACCGCCATGCTCATGGCCCGCGAACGCGGCTGTGTCCGGTATGACCTGGGGGCCGTCTCGCCCTCCGACACTCCGGACCACCCGTTCCACGGCCTCTACCGCTTCAAGACGGGATTCGGCGGCAGGATCGAGTACAGGTCCGGTTCCTGGGACTACCCCCTGCGCCAGGACGTGTACGACGAATACCGCAACGCGGAACTCGTGTTCTCGGCCCACGGGCAGCACACTCCTTATCCGCACTGAGGGGGGCTTCGCCCCGTTTCAGAAAGGCGGGAACCGTCTCCCGGCTTTCATCCGCCAGCAGCCGATCAGATATCCACGAAACGACAGGCGGGGCGTCGGCCGGGCTCCAGGGTGAGCAGGGCCAGGGAGCCTTCGGCCAGGGAACCGGGATTGACGAGCAGCGCGCCGTGCTCGTCGGAGAAGTATCGGGCGTGGGTGTGCCCGAAGCAGACGAGGTCGGCCTCGGGGCCGAGGGCCTGGGCCACGCGGCGGGGCACCTCGGAGCGGGGGCCGAAGCCGTGAGTCACGGCGATGTTCAGACCGTCGAGGGAAAGCCGGGCCACGGGTTGGAGCTGGGAGCCGAGGGTCCAGTCGCAGTTGCCGAGACAGGCGTGGAAGTTGGGATGCTGGAGAAAAAAGGCCCAGACGGACTCGGCGGTGATGTCGCCGCAGTGGACCAGGGCGTCGGCCCCGGCCAGGTGGCGCGTGTAGACGGACTCCAGCCAGGGCGAGGGCGCGCCCAGGTGGGAGTCGGAGATGACGGCCAGGAGCATGGGTCCGGTGTTATTCCTGGACCTTCTGCGCCCGGTAGCGGAGATAGGCGTCGCGCATGGCGATGTAGGGATCGATGGCGCTTTCGGTCAGCGTCTCGTACTCGCCGATGCGCAGCGACAGGTTGTTCAGCTTGTCGTAGGCGGTGGCGCCCATGGACCAGTACCAGGGGTGGAGGTACGTGGTGGGCCGCATGAAATAGTCGCCCGCGTAGCCGAAGGTGTCGCGCACGGTGGAGGGGCCGATGATGGGCCAGACGAGATAGGTGCCGTTGCCCATGCCCCAGGCGCCGAAGGTCTGGCCGGTGTCCTCGTCGCCCGAAGCCGTGGGCTTGGTGGGCTTGAGGTCGTATGCGAAGTTGGAGAGGCCGCCGTAACCGAAGGCGGTGTTGGCGATGAAGCGGGACGTCTCGACACCCGCGGCGCGGAACTTGCCCTGGAGCAGGCAGTTCACGAAGCGCATGGGGAAGAGCAGGTTGTGGAAAAAGTTGTTGACCCAGGTGCGGGGCTTTTCCGGGATCACGTAACCGTAGCCCTGGGCCACGGGCTTGAACAGGTAGTAATAGAGCCGGTCGTTGACGTCGAACCAGAAGCGGTTCCAGCCGGGAACGGAGTCGGGGGCGATGTCCGAGGTGTCCGGCGTGGCGGCGGGGCCCGTGGGGGTCTTGCCGGAGGCGTCCCACAGCTCCTGGGAGTAGTAGGTGTCCTCAAGCTGGGCGACCTGCTGACCGTCGGCGGCCAGGGCGGCCCCGGCCATGAGGAACAGAACGCCGATGGTCAGGACGAGTGAGCGCGCCGCGGATGTGCCCATGTGCCGATCGCTCCGTTACTGTTTCGCCGTGGCCGACTGCTTGGCCGCGTCGTTAAGCACTGCCTTGTCATCAGCCGGGGCCCTGCCCGCGGCGATGTCGGCCACCCTGTCGCGGACCTTGCCGATGAGGCTGTCCGGGGTGCCGTTCTGCAATTCCTGCGCGAACTGGCTGCGGTAAATCTCCATGATGGAGATGCCCTCGCCGATCACGTCGTAGATGAGCCAGTGCCCATCCTTTTGAATGAGGCGGAAGTTGACCGCGAGGAGCTTGCCGTCGTTGGCCTGGACCTGGCTCTGGACAAAGGCCAGATTTCCCTGGGCCATCTCCTTCTGGTAGTCGAACTTCTCGCCGTTGTACCCCTCGAACTTGCTGATGTACGTCTTCTCCAGCAGTTCCTGGAAACTCGAGCTGAGATCCTTCTGCTGCTGCGGCGTGAACTTGAGCCAGGGGCGGCCCACGGCACGGGCGGTCAGCTCGTCGAAGTCGAAGAACTGCCGGATGGCCGCCCGCAGGCGGTCCAGCTGTTCGCCGGAGATCGCCTTGGCCCCTTTATACTTAGGGTCTTGCAGGATGGAGATGACCTTGTCAACCCCCTCCTTGACCGTGTCGGTGGGCACACCGGCCCAGGCGGTGGCGGTCAGGAGCCCGAAAAGCGCGATGCCTGCGGCGAACGAGAGTATGGTGCGTTTCATGTGCGGCCGTCGTATTCGATTCTTGTTACGGAATCAAGAGGTTCCTTGTTAGATTATTTGTTGACGCTTGGCGTGGCGAACTTGGCCAGCAGATCTTCCAGGTCCAGGGCCGGGTTCGTCTGGAAGATGCCGTCCCCGTCCTTGAGGGGCTGGCCCACGGCTCCGGCGGTGAGTCCCACGAACTTGTCGCCGATGAGGCCGCTGGTCTTCACCGAGGCCGTTGCGTCGTCGCGGATGTCGATGCCCTTGTGCACCTTCATGCTCACCCGGGCCAGGGGAATGTCGCCGGAGAGGTCGAGCTGGATGCCGTCCACGTAGCCCACGTCCACGCCGTACATCTGCACGGGCGAGTTGATCTTGAGCCCGGAGACGTTGGTGAACGCGGCCCTGAGGGTCATGTAGTTGTCGGTGAACAGGCCCAGGTTGCCGAGCTTGATGCTCATGTAGGCGATGCCGATGAGGCCCACCAGCACGAAGATGCCCACCGAGGTTTCCTTGGAATATTTCTTCATGGCCTCCCCTTTGTCTCCTCAGCGGCCGTTTCCGGCGCCCAGGTACTTGCTGCAGTCGATCTTCATGACCTTGGGATCCAGCTTGGGCATGGAGAGCATCTCTCCCGCTCCCTCCTCGGCCCGGCGTTCCAGGAAGCGCCGCAGGTACGGATCCTGGGTGGCCTCCAGTTCGGCCTGGGTGCCGTCGAAGAGCACCTTGCCCCGGCCGAGCACGACCACGTGATCCGCGATGCGCCGCATGCTGGCCAGGTCGTGGCTGACCACCACCAGGGTCATGTCGAAACGGCGCTTGAGCTCCAGAAGCAGGTCGTCCAGGGCCGCGGAGTTCACCGGGTCCAGGCCCGAGGTGGGCTCGTCGCAGAAGAGGATCTCCGGGTCCATGACCATGGCCCGGGCCAGGCCCGCGCGCTTGCGCATGCCGCCCGAAAGCTGGTTGGGGAAAAGATGCAGGGAGTCGGCCAGGCCCACCAGGGCGAGCTTGGCCCGCACGACCTCGGCGATCTGCGGCTCCTTGAGCCGGGTGTGCTCGCGCAGGGGCAGGGCCACGTTGTCGAAGAGGTTCAGCGAACCGAGCAGCGCGCCGTCCTGGAAAAGCAGGCCCAGGCGCTGCTTGAGGCAGCGCAGGGCGTTGCGCGACAGCTTGAAGATGTCGTGGCCGCCGATGGTCACCCGGCCGGTGATGGGCCGGTGCAGGCGCAGGATGTGCTTGAGCAGGGTGGATTTTCCCGAGCCCGAGCCGCCCAGGATGACCGTTATCCTGCCGCCGGGCAGGGTCACGTTCACGTCCGAGACCACCACGTGCTCGCCGTAGCCCACGCTCAGGTCCTCCAGGCGGATGTCGTATCGGCTTCGTTCCATGATCCGGGCCTAGTAGAGAATGGAGGTGAGCACGTAGTCGGCCACCAGAATGAGCACGCAGGACATGACCACGGCCGTGGTGGTGGCCTGGCTCACGCCCTCGGGCCCCTTGTCCTCGCGCAGATGGGTGAAGTAGCCCTGGTAGCAGCAGACCGTGCAGACGATGACCGCGAAGACCATCGCCTTGATGTAGCCGCCGGAGACGTCCTCCCAGTCCAGGGAGGAATCCACGCGGTAGAGGTAGGCTCCGGCGTTGCCGCCCATGAGCATGACGCCCGTGAGGTAGCCGCCGAGCATGCCGATGAGGTCGAAGAGCGTGGTCAGGATCGGGAAGCTGATGAGGCAGGCGGCGAGCTTGGGGCTCACCAGGTAGCTCATGGGGTTGATGTCCATGATCTCCAGCGCGTCGATCTGCTCGCTGATGCGCATGACGCCGATCTCGGCGGTCATGGACGAGCCCGCCCGGCCGGTGACCATGAAGGCCGTGAGCACCGGGGCCAGCTCGCGCACCAGGGAGAGGGCCACGGCCGCGCCCAAAAATCCCTCGGAACCGAACTTGGACAGGGCGTAGTAGGTCTGCAGGCCGATGACCATGCCGGTGAACAGGCCGATGAGGGCGATGACGCTGATGGACTTCACGCCGATGAAGAAGACCTGGCGCACGGTCTTGGGAATCTGGCCGAAGGACGAGAACATGAGGCGCAGGGAGTCGGCCAGGAAGAGGAACATGGCCCCCATCTCCCCCAGGAAGCGGAGACTGGCCCCTCCCAGGGCGGCGACGGGCGCGAGAACGCCTTTCTGTTCCTGACCCATGACGAACGATCCTTTGCGCGCGGTTCCGGGAAGCGGCCACGCGCCCCCCATCAATGATCTCAATTGCCTTAACGAATCTCGGGGCCGAGGGCAAGCCGTGAAATCCGGCAAGAGGTCCAGAAATGACCCTTCCGTCGGCCGCGGTCCGGGCCTCACGCCCCGTTCGCGTCCACGTTCCGGGCGTAGCGAGGATGCAGGGAACGGGCCTCCAGTGGCTCGGCCTCGCCCTCGCTGAGCACCTCGGCCCCGCCGCGCCAGGCCTCGTAGTCCGAGCCCCAGTCGCGCATGGCGCAAAGGATCGGGAACAGGCCCAGGCCCTGGGCGGTGAGGGAATACTCCACCTTGGGCGGCACCTGGCGGTAGACCTCGCGATGGATGAGCCCGTCGGCCTCCAGCTCGCGCAGCTGGCGCGTGAGCATGCGGTCCGTGACCTCGGGCATGTCGCGTTTCAGTTCGCCGAAGCGCAGCACCCCGGCATGGCCCAGGTGGTAGAGCACGATGGGCTTCCACTTGCCGCCCATGACCGCCAGGGCCAGCTCGAAGAAACAGCGGTAGGTCTTGCCGTGCAGCTGCTTCACGGCGCAGGCTCGGGTCATGGCGGGCTCCTCACTATACCGGATGATAGTACCTGACAAAAAAGACAGTACTTGCGAAAAACGCACGCGCTGGGTATCCGATAGCCGTCCTCTGATCGCGAGTCAACGACAACCATTTTGGAGGTTCCGCATGAAAGTCGTCGCCATCAACGGCAGCCCCCGCAAGGACGGCAACACCCGCCTGCTCCTGGAAACCGCGCTGGAGCCCCTGGCCCAGGCCGGTTGGGAAACCGAAATCGTGCAGTTGGGCGGCAGGACCATCCAGGGCTGCCGCGCCTGCTTCAAGTGCTGGGAGAAGAAGGACAAGCGCTGCGTCTTCGGCGGCAAGGACGTCTTCAACGAGGTCTTCGAGAAGGCCTTGTCGGCCGATGCCCTGATCCTGGGTTCGCCCACCTACTTCGCGGACGTCTCGGCCGAGATGAAGGCCTTCATCGACCGCGCGGGCTTCGTGTCCATGGCCAACGGCTGCCTGCTGGCGGGCAAAATCGGCGCGGCAGTGGTGGCCGTGCGCCGGGGCGGGGCCACGCACGTCTTCGACACCATGAACCATCTGTTCTTCATCTCCCAGATGGTCGTGCCGGGCTCCACCTATTGGAACATGGGCTACGGCCTGGAGCCGGGGAAGGTGGCCGGGGACGAGGAGGCTCTGCGCAACATGCGCCACCTGGGCCGGGCCGTTGACTGGCTCGGCTCGGCCATGAGGAACAGCGCCGCGCCATACCCCGTATTCGCCGGGGGCGAAGGCTGACCGGTCGGAGCAACACGGGAAAACACGAAAAAAACATACGCCCACGCGTAGCTTCACCTACGCGTGGGCGCGAATTTTTTCGGCAGCACGGCCGACGCGAAATCCTCTACGACCAGCTAGCCTTTTATTTTGCGTCCGCCGTTCTTGTTCGCCCACCAGGAGGGGTCCGGGCCCAGGTACCACCAGTCCGTGTGGTCGGTCTCGCGGATGACGCGGGCCAGCTCCCGGCCCTCCTCGGTGCGCAGGCGCTGCACGGCCGAGTCCATCCACTTGTCGGCGTATGTGTTGCCCAGGTCGGACTGCTCCTTGAGGTTCAGGATCAGGTCGATCTGGTCCGCGTCCTGGGCCAGCCGGGCCTCGGGCGTCTCGGTGGCCTCCAGCTCGGCCCAGAGCGCGAGGAGCTCCTCGGTGAAGCCCGTGCCCGCAGTGGCGTCCTTGAGGGCCGCGCTGCGCTCGGAGGTGTTGTACATCCGATTGACGTAGTTGAAATCCCCGATGCGGGCCTCGTGCAGATCGTGGAACAGCCCGAGGAGCGCGGCCCGGCCCGGGTCGGCCCCGGCCATGCGCGCCAGCACGTAGCAGATCACGGCCGTGCGGAAGGAGTGCTCGGCCACGTTCTCCTTGCCCGTGCCCAGGAACTGGTAGCCCGTGCGCGGGGTCTTGCGCAGCATCCCGGCCTCGAAGAGAAAATCCGCGATGCGCTTGAGCCGGTCGCGGCCCTGTTCTCCGCTCATGGCCTCAGGTCCTGTAGTCCGCGTTGATGGCCACGTATTCCTTGGTCAGGTCCGAGGCCAGCAGGGAGTATTCGCCGGGGCCCGCGCCCAGGGACACGCGGATGTCGATGTCCTGCCTGCGCATGAGCGGGACCAGCACGCCGTCCAGGTCGCCCTGGGCCGGGCGGCCCTTGGCGAAGATCACGATGCCCCCCAGGGAAAGCACCACGTCCTCGGGGTCGAACTCGGCCCCGGAACGGCCCACCGCGGCCACGATGCGGCCCCAGTTGGGATCCTGGCCGAAGAGCGCGGTCTTGACCAGGGGCGAGGTGCCCACGGCCCGGGCCGCGCGCTCGGCGTCGGCGGCGTCGGCCGCGCCGGTGACGGTGATCCGGGCCACCTTGGTGCCGCCCTCGGCGTCCTGCACGATCATGTAGGCCAGCCCCTGGAGCACCTCCAGCAGGGCGGCCTCCAGGGCGGCGTTGGGCTCCCGGCCGGAGATCCGCGCGCCCGAGGCGCCGTTGGCCAGGGCCAGAATGCAGTCGTTGGTGCTCGTGTCGCCGTCCACGGTGACGCGGTTGAAGGAGCGGTCGGCGCAGGAGCGCAGCATCTCGCGCCAGGAGTCCGGCTCCACGTCCGCGTCGCAGAGCACGAAGCCGAGCATGGTGGCCATGTTCGGGCTGATCATGCCCGCGCCCTTGGCCATGCCGAGCAGGCGCACCTCCTTGCCGCCCACGCGCACGGAACTCCAGGCGGCCTTGGGAAACTTGTCCGTGGTCATCACGGCCCGGGCGAAGCTCATGGCCTCGACCTGACCCAGGCTCTTCTTGAGCGCGGGCATGGCCTCCTTCCACTTGTCCATCCTGAGCTGCGCGCCGATGACGCCGGTGGACGCGGGCAGAACCTCGCCGGGCTCGATCTTGAGCGCCTTGGCCACCATCTCCTGGGTCAGGCGGCAGTTCCGCAGGCCCTCCTCGCCGGTGCAGGCGTTGGCCTGGCCGGAGTTGGCCAGCAGGGCGCGGGCCGTGCGCGAGGCGTTCAGGCGGTCCTTGCAGACCAGCACGGGCGCGGCCTGGAACTTGTTCGTGGTGAAGACCCCGGCGGCCTGCGCCGGGCGGGCGCTCAGGATCACGCCCAGGTCGAGCCGGTCGGGCCGCTTGAAGCCCGCGGCCGCCGCGCCGAAAAGAAATTCCCTGGGAACCGGAATCATGCTCTCCTCCTGGAGGCCGAAGCCACGTCAGACCCCCTTCCATACTCCACGGCCTCCCGCTTTTCAAAACCTTTTTCCCCGGCGTCATCGAGCGGCGCGCCCTCTTCCCAAGCCCGGACGGAATGCGTATTCTTCCTCTTCGGAGGACGACCCCCATGTCGCAACACACCCCGCGCCTCACCCGGCGCGACTTCCTGAAGACCGGCGCCCTGGCCGCCGGAACCGTGGCGGGCTCCGGCCTGCTGGCCCCGCTCTCGGCCTTGGCCGCCGCCCCGGACGTGGCCCGGGCCAAGGGCGACCCCGCCGCAGCCACCCGCAAGGCCGTGGAGGCCCTGGGCGGCATGGCCGCCTTCGTCAAGCCCGGCCAACGCGTGGTCATCAAGCCGAACATGAGCTTCGCCGCCGGGCCGGATTCCGCCTGCAACACCCACCCGGCGGTCATCGCGGAGCTCATGCGCCTGTGCAAGGAGGCCGGCGCCGCGCGTGTGCTCGTCCTGGACAACACCCTGGCCGACCCCGAGGGCTGCCTGAACCTCTCCGGCATCCGCGCGGCCTGCCAGGGCATCGAGAAGGACTCCGTGCACAACCTCAAGGAGGAGCGGTTCTTCGCCAAGGCCGCCATCCCCGGGGCCAAGGTCCTGGCCGAAACCCTGGTCATGCAGGACGTGCTGGAGGCCGACGTGCTCATCGCCGCGCCCAAGGCCAAGTCCCACGGGGCCACCGGCGTGACCCTGGCGCTCAAAGGCATGATGGGCCTCATCTTCGAGCGCGAGAGCTTCCACCGCATCGGCCTGGACCAGGCCATCGTGGACCTGGCCTCGCTGCTCAAGCCCAAGACCCGGCTGGCGGTCATCGACGCCACCACGGTGATGACCTCCGGCGGGCCCTACGGTCCCGGCCCGGTGGTCAAGCTGGACACGGTGCTGGCCTCCGCCGACATGGTCGCGGCCGACGCCCTGGCCGTGACCCTGACCCCCTGGTACGGGCAGAAGATCGCCCCCTCCCAGGTCCGGCACATCCGCTACGCCGCCGAGCGCGGCCTCGGACGCATGGACGTGGACAAGCTGAACGTGGCCGACGTGACCGCGTAGACGGACAGCGGGGGCTCCGCCCCCGGGCCCTGGACCCGCGACGGGCGTGCGCCCGGCCGGGCTCGCGCGGGGAAAAACGGAACAGGCATGAAACGGCCGCGCCTTCAGCGAATCCTCCAGACCATGAGCCTGGGAACCTTTCTGGGGTTCCTGGGATTTCTGTCGTTCCGCGCGGCCCAGGGCATCGCCCCGGACGTCTTTCTCTGGCTCGATCCCCTGGGCGCCGCGGGGGCCATGCTGGCCGCGCGGGCGATCATCCCGGCCTTGCTGGCGGGTTTGGCGGTCGTCGCCACGGGCCTGTTCGTGGGCCGGTTCTTCTGCGGCCACGTCTGCCCCATGGGCGCGACCCTGGACCTGGCCCAGGGAGCGCTCCATATCAAGAGGAAGAAAGGGGCCGAGCCCGGGCCCGGCGCGCGGCGGATCAAGTACGGCCTGCTGGCCGCCTGCCTGGGCTCCTCCGCGCTGGGCGTGTCGCTGCTCTACTGGCTCGCGCCCATGCCCCTGGTCACGCGATTCTGGGGCCTCGTGGTCCTGCCCGTGGTCCGGCTGGGCCTGGACGCCGGCCTGGGAGCCCTGCGGCCCCTGGCGCGGGCCATGGACTGGCGGGCCCTGAGCTTCGCCGTGGTCCCGGTGCCGCGCTTCGCGACCATGCTCTTTGTGGCCCTGCTCTTCGCGGGCCTGTTCGCCCTGGCCCGGTCGGCCCCGCGCTTCTGGTGCCGTTATCTCTGTCCCGCCGGGGCACTGCTGGCCCTGTTCTCCGGCCGTCCGGCCTGGCGGCGCTCCGTCTCCGAAAACTGCACGGGCTGCGGGGCCTGCATCCGGGCCTGCCCCATGGGGGCCATCCCGGAGGAGCCCGGCCGGACCCGCTTCCGCGAGTGCATCGCCTGCCTGCGCTGCGTGCGGGTCTGCCCCGAGGCTGCGATCCATTTCCGACTCTTCCCGCAGTCGGCCGGAGCCGAGTCCTTCATGCCCGAACGCCGCCTGTTCCTGGCCTCCGGCCTGTCCGGCGCGGGCATGGCGGCCCTGGCCCTCACCGGCCTGGACTCCCCGGCCCTCAAGGAGGGCGTCACCGGAACCATCGTGGACCCCGGCCGAGTGCGGCCGCCAGGAGCCTTGCCCGAAGGGGACTTCCTGGCCCGCTGCCTGCGCTGCGGCGAATGCATGGCCGCCTGTCCCACGAACACGCTCCAGCCCGCCTGGCTCCAGGCCGGGGTCTGGGGCATGTTCAGCCCCGTGGCCGAGGCCCGGCGCGGAGCCTGCGACCCGGACTGCGCCGAGTGCGGCCGGGTCTGCCCCACGGGCGCGGTGCGGCCGCTGCCGCTTTCCGAAAAGATGTGGGCCAAGATGGGCACGGCCCATGTCCTGCGCCAGAAATGCCTGGCCTGGGAATGGGGCAAGCCCTGCCTGGTGTGCAAGGAGGTCTGCCCCTACGGGGCCATCGAGATGCGCCGGGTGGAGTCCTCGCCCGTGACCGCGCCCTTCGTGCTCGGCAGCCGCTGCACGGGCTGCGGGGCCTGCGAGAGCCGCTGCCCGGTGCAGGCCGAGGCCGCCATCCAAGTGGAGCCCATGGGCTCCCTGCGCCTGGCCGAAGGCTCCTTCGAGCGGGCCGGCCAGGGCATGGGCCTGGACATCCGGCGCGCCGTGCAGACGATCCGGCCTCCCCACGGCCCGGCCGAAGGCTCCCCGATCTTCGATCCAGCGCCCAACGCACCGACGGCTCCAGCCTTCGATCCGGCTCCCCGGACGACCGCTCCCTCGCCCTTCGATCCGGCCCCCGAAACCTCGACCCAGCCCTCGCCCTTCGATCCACCAAGCAAGTAGCCACGCACGATTCCCGGCCTTTTTCCGGTTCGTGAAAAAAATCCTACCAAGTTGGTGGGAACCCGCTTGACGAAAGGTTCACAATTTCATAGTGACCTCGTAGGAAATTAATTCATACCCTCAAAGTATGAATTGACCCGAGAGAGACGGCTTGTTTTTCTTCTCACTGCATTCGTTCCAGCGGGCCGGACGGGAGACCGGCCGCACCGGACGCACCGGTCGGGAGGCACCGGCGAGCGCCGCGCCCCGGGCGTCCGGAGGAGTCTGAAGGCTCTCTGTCCATGAAATCAAAGAGGTGCGAGGACTGGATGTTATGAAGGCAAGACCACTGCTGAGATGGGCTGGAATCCTGTGCGTGTTCGCCGCCGTGTCGGTGTACTGCATCGAGGCCCGGGGCTCCGGCGAACCCAAGGCTCCGGCCGCCGAACAGGCGGACATCATCCTGATCGACGACATGTCCGCCTATGGCAAGCTCGAATTGCCGCCCGTGGCGTTCGCCCACGACAAGCACACCGACGCCCTGAAGAAGGCGGGCAAGGACTGCACGGCCTGCCACAAGCAGGAGAACGGCAAGCTCGTCCTCAAATTCATGCGCGTGGCCGACGGCGACGCCCAGGCCATGAAGACGGTCTACCACGACAACTGCATCGGTTGTCACGCCCAGACCGCCGCCAAGGGCCAGAAGACCGGGCCCCAGGACGGCCAGTGCCGGTCCTGCCACAATCCCAAGGCCGCGGCCGGGAAGCAGCTGGACATGGGCTTCACCAACGTCCTGCACTTCCGTCACGCCGAGTCCAAGGACATCGCCTCGCCCACCGGCGACAAGGACAACTGCGGCCGCTGCCACCACGAGTACGACAAGGCCGCCAAGAAGACCGTCTGGGCCAAGGGCAAGGAAGGCACCTGCCGTTACTGCCACCTGGACAAGCCGGTGAAGGACGCCGCCCTGGGCGTCGAGGTCAAGAGCTTCCGCCAGGCCGCGCACAACGACTGCGTGACCTGCCACCAGACCATGGAGCAGAAGAAGCAGGCCTCCGGTCCGGTGCTCTGCAAGGGCTGCCACGGCGCCGAAGGCCAGAAGGCCATCCGCGCCAACGACAAGAAGGCCCTGGAGAAGGTCGGCGAGCTTCCGCGCATGAAGCGCGGCCAGCCCGACGCCGCCGTCATAGCGGTGAACGTGGACAAGGCCCAGGCCGCCTCCGGCGCGAAGGTCTACGCCATGCGCCCGGTGCCCTTCGACCACAAGGCCCACGAGCAGGCCAACGACACCTGCCGGTCCTGCCACCACAAGTCGCTCGACTCCTGCACCAAGTGCCACACGGTCCAGGGCACCAAGGAGAGCGACTTCGTGACCTTGGAGACGGCCATGCACGGCATGGCTTCGAGCCGTTCCTGCCTGGGCTGCCACCAGACCAAGCAGGCCGACCCCAAGTGCGCGGGCTGCCACACCTCCGCCGACAAGACCCGGAAGGCCTCCACCGAAAGCTGCCGCAAGTGCCACGCCGAGCCCGTGCAGGGCCTGCCCGCCCTCGACCCGGCGGCCTTGTCGGGCATGAAGATCGCCGACGAGAAGCCGCTGGCCGAGCCGTATCTGACCGGCCGCAAGATGGAGGCCCAGATCTACGCCCTGGACGACATCCCGGACAAGGTCACGATCAAGGTTCTGGCCGACGAGTACGAGCCGAGCGAACTGCCGCACCGCAAGATCGTCATGACGCTGCTCAAGAACATGAAGGACGACAAGCTGGCGGGCTACTTCCACAGCGACATGGGCGCGGTCTGCCAGGGCTGCCACCACAACAGCCCGGCCTCCAAGACTCCGCCCAGTTGCGCCAGCTGCCACGCCAAGCCGTTCTCCCCGAACGAGCCCGGCCGTCCCGGTCTGAAGGCCGCCTACCACGATCAGTGCATGGGCTGCCACAAGGCCATGAAGCTGGAAAAGCCCGTGGCCACCGACTGCACCAACGGTTGCCACAAGCCCCGGAAAAAGTAGCGTGAACGCTCGAGAATATTGAGGAGTCCGTCATGAGACGCAGAAAGTTCCTGGCCCTGATGGGGGCGGCCGGGGTGGGCCTGGCCCTCGGCAAGACCCCGGCCCACGCCGCTTCCAACGCGCACTTCGAAGGCTATCCCGACGCCAAGGCCGTCCTCTTCGACGCCACCCGCTGCATCGGTTGCCGCAAGTGCGAGGAGGCCTGCAACAAGGTCAACAAGCTCCCGGCCCCGGCCAAGCCCTTCACCGACCTGACCGTGCTCGGCACCGAGCGCCGCACCTCGGCCAAGGCCCACACCGTGGTCAACAAGTACATGCCCGCCGGAGCCAAGGGCCCGGTGTTCCGCAAGATCCAGTGCAACCACTGCCAGGAGCCGGCCTGCGCCTCGGCCTGCTTCGTGCGCGCCTTCAAGAAGAACCCCGACGGCTCGGTGACCTACGACGCCTCGGTCTGCGTGGGCTGCCGCTACTGCATCATGGCCTGCCCGTTCAACGTGCCGACCTACGAGTACGACGAGCCGCTGACCCCCCGGGTCATGAAGTGCACCATGTGCCACCCGCAGATCACGGCCGGCGAGCTGAACATGCCCGGCTGCGTCGGAGCCTGCCCCAAGGAGGCCCTGGCCTACGGCAAGCGCTCCGACCTTCTGAAGATCGCCCACGCGCGCATCGCGACCTTCCCGGACCGCTACGTGGACCACGTCTACGGCGAGCGCGAGATGGGCGGCACCAACTGGCTCTACCTCTCGGGCGTGCCGTTCAAGGAACTCGGCATGCGCGAGGATCTGGGCGTGACCAGCGCCCCCGAGATGACCTCCGGCGCGCTGACCGTGGTGCCCATGGTGGCCGCCCTCTGGCCCGCCCTGCTCGGCGGCATCTGGGCCATCTCCAAGAGCAACGAGAAGACGGCCGACAAGGAGCGCATGGAGGCCGTGAAGGCCGCCATCGACGGCAACCAGGCCGCCAACGACGCCAAGCTCGCCAAGTTCAAGGAGCAGGCCGAGAAGGACAAGGCCGACAGCATCGAGCGCGAGGTCAAGAAGGCGCTCGAGGAAGCGGCCGCCGCCGCCAAAGAGGAGGAGGGCGCCTAGATGACCGCCGAAACCAAGAAATCCCTGTTCACCCCGTTCAACATCTTCGCGGGGATCGTGGTGATCATCGGCCTGGTGCTCACGGTGCTGCGTTTCACCAAGGGCATCGGCTCGGTCACCAACCTGGACGACAACAACCCGTGGGGCATCTGGATCGGCTTCGACCTGCTCTGCGGAGTGGCCCTGGCCGCCGGAGGCTTCACCACCTCGGCCGCGGCCTACCTCTTCGGCATCAAGAAATACAACTCGGCGGTGCGCCCGGCGATCCTCACGGCCTTCCTGGGCTACGCCCTGGTGGTCTTCGCCCTGCACTACGACGTGGGCCGGCCCTGGCGGCTGGTCTACCCCATCTTCTACCAGCCGGGCACGACCTCCCTGCTCTATGAAGTGGGCCTGTGCGTGTTCCTCTACCTGAGCGTCCTGGCCATCGAGTACTCGGTGGCGGCGCTGGAGTGGCTGGGGCTCAAGAAGCTGCGCGGCCTGGTCCACAAGCTGACGCTGGTCCTGACCATCTTCGGCGTGGTCCTCTCCACCCTGCACCAGTCCTCGCTGGGCGCGCTCTACCTCATCGCGCCCTCCAAGCTGCACCCGCTCTGGTACTCGGCCTACCTGCCGATCCAGTTCTTCGTCTCGGCCATCGCCGTGGGCCTGTCCATGGTCATCTTCGAGGGCACGCTCTCGCACAAGGCCTTCCACGACAAGATGGACGCCACCTACCTGGCCCAGCACGACGGCGTGGTCCTGGGCTTCGCCCGGGCCGCCTCCGTGGTCCTGGCCGCCTACCTGGGCATCAAGCTCATCGCCTTGGGCGCGGACAACAACTGGAAGTACCTGCTCACGGGCTGGGGCGCCTGGTACCTCTTCGAGATCCTGGGCTTCGTGGCCCTGCCCAGCCTGCTCTACGCCATCGGTTCGCGCGAGCGGAACCTGCCGCTCATCAAGTGGACGGCGGGGCTCACGGTGCTCGGCATCGTGCTGAACCGCTTCAACGTCTCCCTGGTGGCCTTCAACTGGCAGCTGCCCTCGGCCCAGCGCTACTTCCCGAGCTGGGGCGAAATCGGCGTGTCGCTGTTCGTGGTGGTGGTCGGCATCCTGGCCTTCCGCTTCATCGTCACCCGGATGCCCATCTTCTACGAGCATCCCGACTTCAAGGACGCCCACTAAAGGAGATCTGACATGGAGTTCTTCACCTATCACGACTTCATGCTGAACGCCAAAAACGCGGTCTACATCCTCATGGGTGTCATCGTGCTCGGTTTCGTCGGCCTCTGGAGCTTCATCCTGGCCCGTGACACGGACCACGAGAAGAGCGGCCACGACGGGCACCATTAAGGAGAACGAAGATGTACGAGTTCATCACCGGTCCCCTGCTCTGGGTCGTGTTCGCCGTGTTCCTGGGCGGCCTGGCCTATCGCGTCGTCTGGTACGTCAAGGGCCTGAGCCAGCCCCTCGACCGCGTGGCCTACTCCTCCTTCCCCGCCGACGGAGCCAAGGGCGCGGCCCGCTCGATCCTCTTCTGGCTGCTGCCCTTCGGCACCCACAGCTGGCGCACCAAGCCGGGCTTCACTGCGGCCTTCTTCGGCTTCCACATCGGCGCGGTGCTCGTGCCGCTGTTCCTGGCCGGGCACGCCGTGCTGCTCAAGCAGCGCTTCGGCCTCTCCTGGCCCTCCCTGCCCCAGGGACTGGCCGACGTGCTCACCGCCCTGGCCCTGGTCTCCATCGTGGGCATCGCCCTGCGCCGCATCAGCCTCCCCGAGGTGCGCATCGTGACCACCTGGTACGACTGGCTGCTCCTGGCCATCGCCGCCGCGCCCCTCTTCTCGGGCTTCATCGCGGTCATGCACTGGGGCGATTACCAGTTCTGGCTCCTGGCCCACATCCTGACGGCCGAGCTGCTGCTGGTGGCCATCCCCTTCACCAAGCTCTATCACGTTGTCGGCTTCTTCCTGAGCCGGGCCCAGATCGGCATGGACTACGGGATCAAGCGCGGCGGCCGCAAGGGCCGGAACATGCCCTGGTAACATCGATCCGGTGCGATCGAAGGAGAACGGAAATGCCCGAAGGCAGACTCTGCAACAAGCAGCCCGTGACCACCAAGGAACAGCTGGACGCGCTGCTGGCCGACACCCGAGGCCGCGTCTACTACGAGGAGATGAACCACCTCGAGGTGGACAAGGAAAAGCTGCGCACCAGCCTCAAGAACACCCTCAAGTCGCGCACCCGCACCTGGCTCGACATGTGCGCCCACTGCGGCCTGTGCGCCGACTCCTGTTTCCTCTATACGGTGAACAACCGCGACCCCAAGCAGGTCCCGGCCTACAAGATCCAGTCCACTCTGGGCGAGATCGTCCGCCGCGACGGCGACGTGGACAACGCGTTCATGCAGATGGCCATGGAGACCTCCTGGGCCAAGTGCACCTGCTGCAACCGCTGCGGCATGTACTGCCCCTACGGCATCGACATGGGCGTCATGTTCAGCTACCTGCGCGGCCTGCTCTTCTCCCAGGGCTTCGTGCCGTGGGAGCTGAAGATCGGCTCCGGCATGCACCGCATCTTCCACGCCCAGATGGACGTGACCAGCGAGGACTGGGTGGAGACCTGCGAGTGGATGGCCGACGAGAACTCGGAGGAATGGCCGGGCCTCGAGATCCCCGTGGACAAGGAAGGCGCGGACATCATGTACACCTGCAACGCCCGCGAGCCCAAGCACTACCCCGAGGATCTGGCCGAGGCCGCGATTCTCTTCCACCTGGCGGGCGAGAACTGGACAGTGCCCTCCGAGGGCTGGGAACAGACCTCCCTGACCATGTTCGCGGGCGACTGGGAAGGCTGCAAGCAGCAGGTGCAGAACGTCTACTCGGCCATCGAGCGGCTCAAGCCCAAGCGCGTCATCGGCACGGAATGCGGCCACGCCCACCGCGCCACGGTCATCGAAGGCCCCTACTGGGCCGGACGCCCCGACGGGCTGCCGCCCGCGCCCTACATCCACTATGTGGAGTGGGTGGCCGAGGCCCTGCGCACCGGCAAGATCAAGATCGACCCGACCAAGCGCATCAAGGAGCCCGTCACCCTGCAGGACTCCTGCAACTACGTGCGCAACCACGGCCTCGCGCTTGTCACCCGCGAAATCATGAGCTATCTGGTGGAACCGGGTTACTTCATCGAAATGACGCCGAACAAGGAGCACAACTACTGCTGCGGCGGTGGCGGCGGCTTCAACGGCGTCGGCAAGTTCCGGCCGCAGCGCAACGTCGCGCTGCGCAAGAAACGCGACCAGATCCTGGCCACCGGGGCCAAGCTGGTCATCGCCCCCTGTCACAACTGCTGGGACGCCATCCGCGACCTGGAGGAAGAGTACAAGATCGGCATCCGCTGGTCCTTCCTCAAGCCGCTCCTGATCAAGATGGCCATCATCCCGGACCACCTGAAGCCCAAGGAAGATGAGTAGCAGGGACACACACCCCAGGAACGATCCTTCCGACGCCGCCCCCGAAACCGGGGGCGGCGCTCCGGAGGGTGTCTCCCGGGCCGCCGGACGACGTCGAAAGAAAATCCTGATCATCGACGACGACCCGAACATCGTGCTCTTTTTCAAGGCCCTTTTCGAAGATGAAGGCTACGCCACCTGCGTGGCCCGCGACGGCGAGGAGGCCATGCGGGTCTTCCGCGCGGAGAAACCCGACCTGATCACCCTGGACATCGCCATGCCCAAGGGCTGGGGGCCGCGCTTCCACCACCGCCTGGTCCAGGACGGGGTCAAGAACATCCCGCCGGTCATCGTGGTCAGCGGCATGCCCGCCGGTCGCCACGCCGTGCCCGGGGCCAAAGCCTTCCTCACCAAACCCGTGAAACCGGGAGAACTCCTGAGCCATGTCCGCGCCATCCTCGGATGAAATCTGCGCCATGCGCATCACCACCAAAAGCCGCTACGGCACCCGCATGATCCTGGACATCGCCCTGCACGGCGAGGAGGGTCCGGTGCCCATATCGGACATCGCCAAACGCCAGGGCATTTCGGAAAAATACCTGGAAAAGCTCATCAACGAGCTGAAGAAGAGCGGCTTCATCAAGAGCCGACGAGGGGTCGGCGGGGGCCACGCCCTGGCCCGTCCCGCATCGGAGATCACCGTGGGCGACATCGTGCGCGCCCTGGAGAAGACCGAGTGCCTGGCCCCGTGCAGCGAGTGCGGCGAGTGCAACCGCGCCGGACAGTGCATGACCCGGGGCATCTGGATCGAGGCCGCCCAGGCCATGATGGGCACCCTGGATTCCATGACCATCGAGAGCCTGCTCTCCGACTGCCCCTGCCGCTGAAGCCCTGGCGGCAACCTTCAGGCCGGTTCGGCGCGCGCCGACCGGCCGCCTTTTTTCCTCCCCTTCCCCTTCCATCATCGACAAAACCGTTCGATCCAGCCCGGAACCATAGCCTTTTCGTATTTGCCAGGCGCGGGAAAATACTATTGATGGAGGAATACTACCTGGCTCGGCCGGAAAACGGCCGCATTTCGAACCACGGAAAAGGGGAGGGGCGGTGAAGAACTCACTGGCCACGAGATGGGGCATCATCGGCGTGGGATTGGCCATCGGCGTACTGGCGCCTCTGCTCCAGTTCTGGGGCAATCCGGGCAACATGGGCGTGTGCGTGGCCTGCTTCGAGCGGGACATCGCCGGGGCCGTGGGACTGCACCGGGCCGACGTGGTCCAGTACATGCGGCCGGAGATCATCGGCTTCGTCCTGGGATCGCTGCTGGCCGCGCTGGCGGCCAAGGACTTCCGGCCCCGCGCCGGGTCCGCGCCCATTGTGCGCTTCCTTCTGGGCGCCTTCGCCATGATCGGCGCGCTCATCTTCCTGGGCTGCCCCTGGCGCGCCCTGCTCCGCCTGGCCGGCGGCGACCTGAACGCCGTGCTCGGCCTGGCCGGGCTCATCGGCGGCATCTGGATCGGCACCCTCTTCCTGCGCGGCGGCTTCACCCTGGGACGCAGCCAGCAGGCCCCGGCCGCCGTGGGGCTGGTCCTGCCCCTGGTCATGGTCTTTTTCCTGGCGCTCCTGTTCATATTCCCGGCCCAGGAGGGCCAGCCGGTGAGCGGCGTGCTCTTCTACAGCCTCAAGGGCCCCGGCGCGCAGCACGCGCCCCTGGTCCTGGCGCTGGGCGCCGGTCTGATCATCGGCGGTCTGGCCCAGCGCAGCCGCTTCTGCACCATGGGCGCGTTCCGCGACCTGCTCCTGTTCCGCCAGACCCACCTGCTCGGCGGCGTGCTGGCCCTGCTGGTCGCGGCCCTGGTGGTCAACCTGGCCCTGGGGCAGTTCCGTCTGGGCTTCGAGGGACAGCCCGTGGCCCACGCCCTGCACTTCTGGAACTTCGCGGGCATGGTCCTGGCCGGTCTGGCCTTCGCCCTGGCCGGAGGCTGCCCCGGACGCCAGTTGTTCATGGCCGGCGAGGGCGACGGCGACGCGGCCGTGTTCGTCCTGGGCATGATCGTGGGCGCGGCCTTCGCGCATAACTTCGGGCTGGCCAGCTCGCCCAAGGGCCTCGGCCCCCACGGCCTGGAGGCCTGGCTTCTGGGCATGGCCTTCTGCCTGTTCATCGGCTTGGCCATGCGGAAAAAGGCGTAAGGAGCGAAACAATGGCTGAAACAGTCGACGCGCGCGGGCTCTCCTGCCCCCAGCCGGTGCTGGACGCCCTGGCCGCCATGAAACGGCTCGGCTCCGGGACCATTGAAGTCCTGGTGGACACCGAAGCCTCCAAGGAAAACGTATCCCGGGCGGCCGCCGGCTCGGGCTGGCGGGTGGAGAACGTGGCTGAAAACTCAGGCGAATACCGGCTGACCATCAGCAAGTCATGAGCCTTCTGGACCTGCTCCGGCCCAAGGGCCGGAGGAAACAGGCCCCGTCCACGGACCGGGGCATCCTGGTCTTCGCCAACACGAGCGAGGTCATCCGCGCCGAAACCGTGCTCAAGGCCGGGGGCTGGCCCGTGACCGTCATGGGTCCGCCCCCGGAACTCCAGCGCGGCTGCGACCTGGTGGTGGTCTATCCGCTCATAGAGACGGCCCGCATCCTGAGCGTCCTGGAGGAGGCGGGCAACCCGCCCCTGGAGGCCGCGCCCCTGTCCGGTCCGCTGCTCAAGCCCGTGGATCTCTACCAGACCAAGGACTTCGGGCGGCACCTCATGGTCCGGGCCGCGAACATGAAGATCACCGTGGACAAGAAAACCCGGGTCATCGTCAACGTCTCGGGCGGCGGCTGCCCGGACGTGCCCTGGCTGGCCCGCGAGCTGACCGGCAGGCCCCTGGACGAGGCGGCCAGTCCGCGCGACCAGGGCCACACCCTCTGCGCCTACGCCCTGGACCTGGCCCTGAAGGAGATGCGTCGCCTGTGCTCGCGGTGATCGGCACCCTGCCCGAGCCTGGCGCGCCCCTGCTCACCGGCCCGGCGGCCTGGGACGGCGGCCCTCTTTCCGTGGCCGGGACGGCCGTGGACGTGGCCCGAGGCACCCCAGCCCTGCTGGCCGCGGCCTCGGCGACCGCTCTGGCGTTGGGCCGATCGGCCCCGCACGCCGTGCTGGCCGGGGACATCGGCCGGGGCGACGGCAGCCGCGCGGTCTACGCCCATCTCGTGGAAACGCTGCCCGCGAGCCCCTTCTCCGTCCTGGCCTTCCACTACCTCCAGCCGGACGTGGACTGGCACAACAAGGTGCTCTTCACGGTGCAGGCCATGCGGCCCAAGCCCCTGCTCCTGGCCGACGCGGGCTTCATGTACGCGGCCAAGATGAGCGGCCAGGCCCCGGAGTACGACCTGTTCACCCCGGACGCCGGGGAGCTGGCCTTTCTGGCCGACGAAACCGCGCCGCATCCGTTCTACGCCCGGGGCTTCCTGCTCAGCCAGGAAAACCGCGTGCCGGAGCTGATCCGGCGGGCCCACGTTCACGACAACGCGGCCCGCCACCTGCTGGTCAAGGGCGTCACGGATCACGTGGCGCGGGGCGGCGAGATCCTGGGCAGCGTGGACGCGCCTTCCGAATCGGCCCTGGAGGCCATGGGCGGCACGGGCGACACGCTGACCGGCGTCACGGCGGCGCTCATCGAGGCGGGCTGGGACATCCCCCGGGCCTGTCTGGCCGGGGCGCGGGTCAACCGCGTGGCCGGGGCCCTGTTGCGGCCCACTCCCGCCAGCCAGGTGCGGGAACTGATCGCACACATCCCGGAGGCCCTGGAAACCGTGCTGCGCGAGGAAGGCCTGTGATCTCGCCCCAGGACACCATCCTGGACACCGTGTACCGTCACCGGGCCACGGAAGCCGTGTTCCGGGCCCACGGCGATCGCGCCGGGGCCTGCATCCTCTGCGAGGCCCTGTTCGAGCGCATCGAGGATGCGGCCACGCGCTACGGCATCGACCTCGCCGCCCTGCTGAAGGATTTGGAGGCGGCGGCCGCGGGAGATTCCCTTACGAAAGGGGCCTGAAGCCCTTCCCCCGGTCCGCCAACCCGCGCAACGCATTCCTGAAGGTCTCGATCGGCTGCGCGCCCCGGATGGAACCGAATCCCTCCAGGAAGAAGGTCGGCGCGGCCCGGACGCCGAGATCCTTGCCGCGCGCGGTGCTCTCGATCACCGTCCGCGTGTAGGTCTTGTCCGCCAGAACCCGCCGCGCGGCCTCGCGGGACAGCCCCGCCTCGCCCGCCGCCGTCAGCAGCACGTCGATATTCCCGATGTCCCCGCATTCCGTGAAGCAGGCGCGGAACACGGCCGCGTGATATTCATGGTGCAGGCCCTCGGCCCTGGCCAGCTCGCCGAGCTCCAGCGCCGCCCGTGAATTGCACAGCAGGGTCTGCGTTCCGAAACGGACGCCCAGGGCCTTGCCCCTGGCGTCCAGACCGGCGAAGAACTCCCGGGGGTCCAGGTCCGGAAAATGGTCCGTGAGCGGGACGCTCTTCAGGGGCGCGTCCGGATGCACCTCATAGGGTCGCCAGTCGTCCTCGATGGGAAACTCGTTCCGCAATGTGTCGACAATACCTTTGCCGATGTAGCAGAACGGTCAGGTGTAGTCGGAATAGATCGTGATCTTCACGGGAGCCACGGAAACCTCCTCGTCGTCGGCTCAAACGGTACTTGAAACCACGGACTGAAAAATCAGCCGAAGTCCGCGCATCCAGCCCGCCGGGCCGCCGACGGCGCGGCAGGGTCGCGGACGCGGCACTCTCATACGCCGCAGCGCGACGAAACGACATCATATTGAAATAATGTATTTATATTCAGGCAGACAATGGACGCCGCCGCACGACGCGGCGGGCTGGATTGGGAAATGCGGCGGAGAAGCGTGAGGATGAAGCCGGTGACGCAGGGAGACGATGATGCTTTGCGGCTTGCCTGGATTCATTGGTGGAAAGGCTGTCGCTGGCTGATGCCGGGTGCCGAAGAGGCGAAACGATGGGGCTCACCACAACATTTGAGCGGTGATTGCTCCGAGGATGAAGGTTCCGTCACACAGGCCCCCGCCGCATCAGCGCCGCGTCCGCTACCCGGCGGACGTCGCCAAGGCATCACCGCCCCTTGGGATTCTTGTCCTTGCAGGCGCATCCACCTTGGGCCTTTGCGGCCTGTATGCGGTGCAGGATGGTGGACGCCCCATGCTCTTCGACATCGCGGACGATGTCCGCCGCCGTGTAGCCGAAGCAATGGCAGACATATTCTTCCATTTGGTTCATCTCCCAGCGCTTGCTGCGCCGTGTCCAGCCGGGCCGGGGCATCGTGGTGGGTTGGGGCCACGACCAACGCCTCTCCCCGCCGGCAAAATAAAGAGGGACAAAGCCTGCGCCTCATCCCGCCTTTCATTGCGAGAAAACCCTCTTCGTCTTTCCATAATCCCCCGAAGGGGGCTATTCGCCGAGGTAGGCCTTGCGGATGTCGGGGTTGGCCAGGAGGTTGGCGCTGGTGTCTTCGAGCACCACGTGGCCGGTCTCCAGGACGTAGCCCCGGGAGGCCGTCTGGAGCGCCAGGTTGGCGTTCTGCTCCACGAGGAGCACGGTGACGCCCTCCTCGCGGTTGATGGTCTTGATGATCTCGAAGATGCGCTGGACGATGAGCGGGGCCAAGCCCAGGGAAGGCTCGTCCAGGAGCAGGACCTTGGGCCGGCTCATGAGGGCCCGGCCGATGGCCAGCATCTGCTGCTCGCCGCCGGAGAGGGTGCCGCCGGGCTGGTGCTTGCGCTCCTTGAGCACGGGGAAGAAGCCGAAGACCTTGTCCAGGTCGAAGGCCACGCGGTCCTTGTCCGTGCGCAGGAACGCGCCCATCTCCAGGTTTTCGATCACGCTCAGGCGGGGGAAGATGCGGCGACCCTCGGGCACCTGGCAGAGCCCCTTGGCGGGCAGGCGGTCGGGCGACACGGCGGCCACGGGCGCGCCCTGGTAGAGGACTTCGCCCTCGGTGGCGGGCACGATGTTGCAGATGGTCATGAGCGTGGTGCTCTTGCCCGCGCCGTTGGCCCCGATGATGGTCACGATCTCGCCGGGCATGACGGCCAGGGAGACGCCCTTGAGGGCCTTGATGTTGCCGTATCCGGCGTGGACGTCGCGCAGTTCCAGGATGGCGTCGCTCATGCGTGGCCCCTCTCCTCGGAACGGCCGCCCACGCGCTTGGCGGGCCAGAGTCCCTTGGGCTTGAGGATCATCATCGCGGCCATGACTCCGCCGAAGACGAGCATGCGGTAAAGCTCGAAGCCCCGGAAGACCTCGGGCAGGGCGATGAGCGCCAGGGCCCCGAGGATCACGCCGGGGATGGAGCCCATGCCGCCCAGGACCACCATGGCCAGAACCATGGCCGACTCCATGAAGGTGAAGGACTCCGGGGAGACGAAACGCATCCGGGCGGCGAAGAAGCAGCCCGCGAGGCCGCCGAAGACCGCGCCCATGGCGTAGGCCAGGAGCTTGAGGGCGAAGGTGTTCACGCCCATGAGCTGGGCGGCGGTCTCGTCCTCGCGGATGGCCTCCCAGGCCCGGCCGATGCGCGAATAGTTCAGGCGATGCACGGCGATGATGGTGACCACGGCCAGGAAAAGAATGACGAAGTAGAGCCCGCTGAGGTTGCGCAGGGACACCAGGGTCCAGTGCCCGGCGTCCATCCAGAGAACCTTGGGAGGCTTCACGCCGAGGATGCCGTTGGGGCCGTTGGTCAGGCTCATCCAGTTGTTGAGCACGATGCGCACGATCTCGCCGAAGCCCAGGGTGACGATGGCCAGGTAGTCGCCGCGCATCCGCAGCGTGGGATAGCCGATGATGCACCCGGCCACGGCGGCGAAGGCCGCGGCGATGGGCAGGCAGAGCCAGAAGGACAGGCCGAAATGCACGGACAGCAGGGCGTAGGTGTAGGCCCCCACGCCGTAGAAGGCGATGTAGCCAAGGTCCAGCAATCCGGCCAGGCCGACCACGATGTTCAACCCCAGTCCGAGGCAGATGTAGACCATGACGTTGATGGCCACGTCGATGGCGTAACGCTCGTTGAGGAACGGGAAGGCGAAGGCGCAGGCGGCCACGGCGAGGATGAGCGCCCAGCGCGGCAGGACGCGCACCGGGGCGGCCAGGGACTGGGCCAGCCGCGCGGCCGGGACGCCGATGAAGTCGAGCGAGCCCTGGCGCTTGAGGCCCCAGAGCACGAACAGGACCAGGGCGGCCGCCGCGACGTAGGACCAGACCTCCAGGGCGGGTCCGAACTCCAGGCCCTCGGGCTTGATGCCCATGAGCGGCCAGAGGATGAAGAAGAACCAGACCAGGCCGATGGCGAAGGACGCCCAGTGGCGCTTAGACGCGAGTGTCGTCAACGTTCTCCCCCATGATGCCGGTGGGCATGAAGTAGAGCACGGCGATGAGGATGATGAAGGCGAACACGTCCTTGTACTCGCTGGAGAGGTAGCCTGCGGCCATGATCTCCACCATGCCGATGATGAAGCCGCCGAGCATGGCCCCGGTGATGTTGCCGATGCCCCCGAGAACCGCGGCGGCGAAGGCCTTGATGCCCGGCACGAAGCCCATGTCGTAGCGCACGGAGCCGTAGTACAGGCCGACCATGATGCCCGCGGCGGCGGCCAGTCCCGCGCCGATGGCGAAGGTGATCGTGATGATGCGCCCGGAGTTGATGCCCACCAGGGCGCTCATGGTCTTGTCCTGGGCCGTGGCGCGCATGGCCTTGCCGATGCGGGTGCGGAAGACCAGGGCGTTCAGGCCCACCAGGAGCACGGCGGTCACGACCACGATGATGATCTGCATGTAGGAGAGCGTGACCATGCCGAAGTGCAGGCCGCCCTGGGTCATCTCCGTGGGGTAGGCCTTGTCGTAGACGCCCTGGGTGAGCATGAGGCCGTTCTGGAGAAAGATGGACATGCCGAGGGCCGAAAGGAGCACGGAGAGACGCGAGGAGTTGCGCAGGGGCTTGTAGGCCACCTTCTCCACGGCCGTGGCCAGCAGCGCGCAGTAGCCCATGGTCAGGATCAGCGAAAGCGCCAGGCAGAGGGTCGGGGGCACTCCCTGGGCCGAAAGCCAGGTGAGCATGATCACGCCCATGTACCCGCCGGCGGCGAAGAACTCGCCGTGGGCGAAGTTGATGAGCTGGATGATGCCGTAGACCATGGTGTAGCCCAGGGCCACCAGGGCGTAGACTCCGCCCAGGGTGATCCCGTTGATGAGCTGCTGAACGAAATATTCCATCGGGGTTCCGGGTCGCCGGGCCGGAAACGGGCCCGCCCGAAGGCGGGCCCGTCCGGTCGACGGTTCAGGCTAGTAGAGCTTGTTGGTCTCGGGATTCCAGTAGTTGGTGAACTTCCCGCCCTTGACCATCTGGATGATGTAGTTGGAACCGGAGTCGCCGCTCTCCAGGTAGTTGATCTTCTTGGAGGCACCCTGGAACTTGTTCTTGAGCATGGCCTCGCGGATCTTGGCCGGGTCGGTGGAGCCCACGGCCTTCACGGCCATGAGGTAGGCCATGGCCGAGTCGTAGGAATAGGCCGAATACGCGCCGGGCTCGCCGTACTTGGGCTGGTACTTGGCGTAGAAGGTCTTGTAGGCCGGGGTCTCCCGGTCGATGAAGCCGAAGGTCAGGAAAACGCCCTCGGCGGCGTCCTTGGCGATCTCCATGAGCTGGGGATGGTACACGGCGTCCTGGGCCAGGATCTTGGCGGTGATGCCCATGCGCTTGGCCTGGATGAGCATGAGCGCGCCGGAGGCGGAGTTCTGGAGGCTGACGTAGAACACGGCGGGATTGGCGGCCTTGACCTTGGTGAGCACGGCCGAGAAGTCCTTGTCGCCCTGGTTCACGTGCTCATGCCCGAGGACCTTCACGCCCTGGGCGTTCGCCAGTTTCTCCAGGTTGTCGGCCAAGCCCTGGGAGTAGGTGGTCTTGTCGTCCACGATGTAGACGGTGCCGCCCTTGAGGAATTCCTTGATGAACTTGATGGCCACCTTGGACTGGTCGTCGTCGCGACCGCAAGTGCGGAACATGTACTTCAGCCCGCGCTCGGTGACCTTCTCGCTGGTGGAGGCCGGGGTGATCATGACGATGTCGACTTCGGCCAGGGCCTCGGAGGCCGGGATGGTGGCGCTGGAGCAGTAGGCGCCGACCACGGCCGAAACCTTCTCGTTGATGAGCTTGTTGGCGGCGGCCACGGCCTGGCGGGGATCGCAGATGGAGTCCTCGGCCTGGACCACGATGTCCTTGTAGCCGGGGATGCCGCCCTGGTCCTTGACGACCTCGACGGCGGCGCGCACGCCGTTGGCGATGTCATTGCCGTCGGCGGCGTAGGGTCCGGTGAGCGGGCTCAGGGTGCCGATCTTGAGCGCGTCGGCGGCCAGGGCTGCGGCGGGGGCGGCCAGAAGGACCGCCAGGGCCAGGGACAGGACTTTCAGCACAATGCGATTCATCCGACATCTCCCTTGTGTTGTGGTTCGTCAGGCGTGACCCAAATATGCCTCGATCACCTCGGGATCGCTGCGGATTTCCGCCGGAGTCCCCTTGGCGATCAACACACCATGATCCAGCACCACGATGCTGTCGCAGATGCCCATGACCACCTTCATGTCGTGCTCGACCATGAGCACGTTCACGCCGAGATTCGCGATCCGGCCGATGGTCTCCATGAGTTCCTTGCTTTCGGCGGGATTCAGGCCCGCGGCGGGTTCGTCGAGCAGGATGGTCTTGGGCTCGGAGGCCAGGGCTCGGGCGATCTCCAGGCGGCGCTGCAGGCCGTAGGCCAAATTGCTGGCCACTTCGTCAGCCTTGGGCGCGAGCCCCATGAACTCCAGGGACTCCATGGCCTTGGCGCGGATGCGGGTCTCTTCCCGGCGTTGGGAGGGACTGCGTAGGATGGCCCCGAGCACCTTGGCCTTGCTGCGGCAGTGCTGGGCCACCATGACGTTTTCCAGGGCGGTCATGTTCTGGAAGAGGCGGATGTTCTGAAAGGTCCGGGCGATGCCCCGGGCCAGAATCTGGTGCGGCCTCAGGCCCAGGATGGAAGCCCCGTCATAGGTCGCCGCGCCCGCGCAGGTGGCGTAGACGCCGGTGATGACGTTGAAGACCGTGGTCTTGCCCGCGCCGTTGGGTCCGATGAGGCCCACGACCTGCCCAGGCCGCACCTCGAAGCTGACCTCGGTGAGGGCCTGGAGTCCGCCGAACCGGACGCTGATGTCGGAGAGGACGAGTTCAGCCATGAGCTTGGCACCGTACTCGAACCAAGGAAAAAGATCAAGAGAGACGGGCCTTTTTTGACAATTATGTCGAGTTGAAAATCGATCTTTTCCCCACTGGGCACGTTGGCCGCAAAACCCGGGCGGACATTTGTGAAAAATGTAGCAAACGCAACAGCGGACCGAAACGCTTTCTCCTATGGTCGTATTACGACCCAGGACGCGGGGGTGGCGGGATCCCCCTCGCGGCCGTGACGCACCGTCCGGGCCGGGTTTTTTACAGGGAGGATCATGGAGTCAGGGAAGGAAACACCGAACCAAGGAGACTCGACATGATCCAGAGACGAGGAAAGCTGCTGCCGCTGGCGGCCCTGGCGCTGGCAATCTGCGCCCTGGCGGCCCCGGCCCAGGCCTACGAGGCCCATCAGGGCCCCACGGGCGTGGTCAAGTACGTGAAGGGCGCGGCCTTCGAAGGCTACACGCTCTTCGCCCCCACCGTGAAATGCACGAGCACCTATCTCATCGACATGGAAGGCGACGTGGTCCACGAGTGGAAGTCCGCCTATCCTCCGGGCCTCTACGCCGTGATTCTGCCCAACGGCAACCTTCTGCGCTCCAACGCCCCCAAGGAACAGCCGGTGAAGATCGGCGGCGCGGGCGGCATCCTCCAGGAACTGGACTGGAACGGCAAGGTGGTCTGGGAGTACAAGATGCTCTCGGACAACGAGATCCAGCACCACGCCTTCGACCGCATGCCCAACGGCAACACCCTGATCCTGGGCTGGGAGCGCAAGACCAAGGAAGATGCCGTCAAAAAGGGCCGCACCCCCGGCACCTTCCCCGATGAAGTGACCATCAAGGGCCAGCCCGTGCGCGACTTCTGGGTCGACTTCGTGCGCGAAGTGGACAAGAAGGGCAAGACCGTCTGGGAATGGCACGCCTGGGACCACATCGGCACCGGCCCGGACCAGCTGGACATCAACTTCCGCCTGCCCAGCCACGTGGGCGTGGGCTACGACAGCTTCGACTGGTCGCACTTCAACACCGTGGAGTACCTTCCGGCCACCAACCAGGTGCTGCTCAACTCGCGCAACCTGAGCGAAGTCTACATCGTGGACAAGAAGAGCGGCAAGATCGTCCAGCGCTGGGGCAACCCCTCGGCCTACGGCCAGGGCAAGAAGCCGGGCTGGTATGACTCCGGCGACCAGCAGATCTTCGGCTCGCACCACGCCCACATGATCGAGAACGGCCACGTCACGGTCTTCGACAACGGCTCCGAGCGTCCCGAGGGCAGCCGCTCCCGGGTCATCGAAGTCGACCTCAAGACCGGCAAGATCGTCTGGGAATACGCCGCCAACGGCCGCAACAGCTTCTTCAGCTACCGCCAGGGCGCGGCCCAGCGCCTGCCCAACGGCAACACCCTGGTGACCTCCACCCAGCAGGGCCACCTCTTCGAGGTCACGCCCGAGGGCAAGGTGGTCTGGGAATTCGTCAATCCGATCATGTTCGGCCAGCCCAAGGCCGTGTTCTCGGATGAGGACGACGCCCTGAAGAACTCCGGCCACGACATGTTCACCAACATGGTCCACCGTTCCTACCGCTACGCCCCGGACTATCCCGGCCTCAAGGGCCGCGACCTGAGCGTGAAGCGGCCCCTGGTGGAGGGCGCGCCCAAGATCTTCAAGATCTTGGCGCCCAAGCAGTAACCGTATCACACGGCGCGCGCCCATGCGGGCGCGCGCCCCTCATTCCGCCTCCGGGCCCGCCTCCGGTCCGGAGGCGTATCGCGTTCAACCCGAATCGAGAGGATCACCGTCCATGCTCACGACCATCATCGTCATCGCCATCGCGGCCGCCCTCCTGGCCCTTGCGCGACCCGCCTCGGCCTATGAAGTCCACCGCGGCCCCACGGGCGTCATCACCTACGACGCCAAGGCCGCCGCCGAGGGCTACATCCTGCTTTCGCCCACCGTGAAGTGCAACGTCACCTACCTCATCAACCGGGAAGGCGACGTGGTCCACCAGTGGAACTGCGCCTACCCCCCCGGCCTGTACGCCACGTTCCTGCCCAACGGGCACCTCCTGCGCGGGGCCGCCCTGCCGGAGCCGCCGGTGAAGATCGGCGGCGCGGCGGGCATGGTCCAGGAACTGGACTGGGACGGCAACGTGCTCTGGGAATACAAGATGTTCTCCCCGGACGAGATCCAGCACCACTGTTTCGATCGCATGCCCAACGGCAACACCCTGATCCTGGGCTGGGAGCGCAAGACCAAGCAGGAGGCCCTGGACAAGGGCCGCATTCCCGACACCTATCCCGAAGTGACCGTGCTCCAGGGCGTGCCCATGCGCGACTTCTGGTCCGATTTCGTCCGCGAGGTCGACCCCCAGGGCCGCACGGTCTGGGAATGGCGCGTCTGGGACCACATCGGCACCGGCCCGGACCAGTTCGACCTCAACTACCGCCTGCCCCTGAACGTGGGCGAGGACTACGCCAGCTTCGACTGGACGCACTTCAACACCGTGGAGTACCTCCCGGCCACGGACCAGATTCTGCTCAACTCCCGCAACTTCAGCGAAGTCTACATCCTGGACCACAAGAGCGGCGAAATCGTCCGGCGCTGGGGCAATCCCTCGGCCTACGGCCAGGGCAGGAAGCCGGGCTGGTACGACTCCGGCGACCAGCGGATCTTCGGTTCGCACCACGCCCACATGATCGAGAACGGCCACGTGACGATCTTCGACAACGGCTCCGAGCGGCCTGAAGGCACCCGGTCACGTGTCGTCGAGGTGAACCTGGAGAACGGCGAAGTCGTCTGGGAGTACGCCGCTCATGGCCGCAACAGCTTCTTCAGCTACCGCCAGGGCGCGGCCCAGCGTCTGGAGAACGGCAACACCCTGGTGACCTCCACCCAGCAGGGCCACCTCTTCGAGGTCACGCCCGAGGGCAAGGTGGTCTGGGAGTTCGTCAACCCTATCATGTTCGGCGAACCCAAGGCCCTGTTCTGCGACGCAGCCGACTATCTGGAGCCCCTGGGGCACGACATGTTCACCAACATGGTCCACCGGGCCTACTTCTACACCCCGGACCATCCCGCCCTGGCCGGACGCGACCTGAGCGTGAAGCGCCCCCTGGTCGAGGGCGCGCCCAAGTTCTTCCGGCTCTGGCCGGGAGCGGCCTGACACCCCTCCGGCGGCTCTTCGGAAACGCCCCGGAGAGCCGCCGGACGATCTGTTGCCCGCGCGGGCGGCCGCATGTACAATGACGGCATGTCCGACGTGTCACGCCCGCGCGACCCGCGACCTTCCGGGGAACCGGAAGGTCGCGAATTCGCCCGCATCCCAAAAGACAACAAACCCTGGCGAAGCGTCCTGCACTTGGCGACGGCCTTGGAATTCGCCAAGGACGAGGCCGTGATCCCCGAAAACGCGCCGCCGGACTTCCTCTATTTCCTGGAGCGCGGCGAGGTGCGCATGTTGCGCGGCGATCCCGGCGGCCAGGAAAAGACCCTCTGGTACGTGGACCCGGATCACCTCTTCGGCGAAACGCCCCTACTCTGCGGCGGCACGTCGCGCAACCGCCACGTCTGCACCCGGCCCTCGCGGGTCCACGCCTTCCGGCGCGAAATCGTGCTGGAGGACATCTTCCCGGCCCGGCCGGATCTCATGGTCAACCTCATGGGGACCCTGGCCTGCAAGGTGCGCATCCTGAGCAATCAGGTGGCGGACATGAGCCTGGACGAGCTGCCCGACCGCATCTGCCGCTATCTGCATCTGCACGCCGAACGCCTCGGCGAACACGACGGCAAGACCGTCCTCGATCCCCGTCTGAACCAGCAGGAACTGGCCCAGCTCCTCGGCGTGCATCGCGTGACCCTGAACAAGACCCTGCGCGACCTGGAGCACGAGGGCGTGCTCGGCGGCTATCGCCGGGACGAGGTCCGGGTTCTGGACCTGGCGCGTTTCCTGAGTCACGCCCTGAGCTGACCCCGGCTCCACGCGAACGAAAAAGCCCCCCGCGCGGGCGCGGGGGGCTTGGGGCTCATGCTCGGGCCGGACTCGGCCCGCATCAGGGAGGCGTCGCGGGGACTACCAGTTGGAGTCCGCGAAGGGGTTGGAGCCGAAGCCGAAGTCGGCTTCGGGCTCGCCGCCCGTGGAGGGAGCGCCGGAGGCGTCGCCGGCGGCAGCGGCGGCGTCACCAGCGGGGGCTCCGGCGGCCGCGCCGCCGGCGACGCCGGCCACGACCACGCCCTGCTTCTTGACCTTGTCGACCTCGGCCATGAGGTCTTCCAGCTTCTTGATGTGCTCATCCATCTTCTTGGAGGAGACCGAGAGCTTCACGTCACCCTGGGCGGCCTGATCCTCGAAGGTCTTCAGCTTGGCCTTGACGCCGGCCAGCTCGGCCTTCAGGGTCTCGACCTCGGCGGTCAGGGCGGCCTTGTCGGCGGTGAGACCGGCGTTGGCGGTCTTCAGCTCGGCCAGCTTGGCCAGCACGCCCTGGGCCTGGGCGGCGGTTTCCTCGGGCAGGGGCATGAGGGAGACCTTCTGGCCCAGGCCCTCGATGTCGCCGGAGGCGGCCTTGGTCAGCTGGGGCTCCTGCTCATAGATCCAGGCCTTGGTCAGGGAGCAGGCCACGGGCGCGAAGTCGGCGTCCACGTCGGCCTGGGTGACGAAGGCCAGCATGTCGATGAGGTTCTGGTCGGCCAGATCCCCGCCGCGCAGGCAGGACACGAAGGTGTTCATGGGGAAAACTTTCGCTTCAGCCATTGTCTATGCCTCCTTGAGAGTCCGAAGACTTTCCTTTCGTTGTGGTTCCCGTCTCACGTTCAGTGCTGCACGGGCTGCATGGGAATACGGCCGATCTTGCGCGCGTAGGCCAGGGCCACCGTGCGGTAGACCAGGTGCGCGAGCTTGGACCAGGGCAGGTAGGCCACCAGCATGAACACCGCCACGATGTGCACGAAGTACGTCGGGTAGGCGATGGTGGCCAGGCCGGCCAGGCGGAAGATCTCCGAACCCAGGCCGGACAGGGCGATGACCCAGATCACGGAGAGCAGGTACCAGTCGTCGAAGCTGGAGCCCTGCTTGGCCTTGTCCAGGGAGGCCCGGCGCGAGGTCAGGAAGGTCAGGCCGATGACGAGCATGATCGCGCCCACGTTGGCCAGGATCTTGACCGGGCTGTACAGCGGCATGGGGGTGGACCCGGCCACGGTGATGAGCTGGGTCAGCGGGTCGGTGAGGCCCATGACCTTCTGCATCAGGAAGGCTCCGCCCCAGTGGCCCACGGCCACGATGGTGGTCACGACGAACAGGCAGATGAAGGCGTACATGGTCAGCAGGTGGCCCTTGAAGCGCTTCTGGCTCTTCTCGTCCGCGCCGCAGTCCTGGAACTGGGTGTGCTTGGCCACCTCGTTCTTCAGGGTCTCGATGAAGGCGCACAGGAAGGACGGCTCCTTGCCCCGGCCCACGATGAAGGTCCTGGGCATGGAGGCGAAGCTCTTCAGCAGGTTGGTCACCCCGGAATAGAAGCCGTAGAGCATGAAAACGGCCAGCAGGGCGAAGATCGGGTCGATGGTGTAGTCGCCCGGGAACAGCCCGCCGTAGATGATCTGGCCGGTCTTGGAGACCACCAGGTCATGACCGTTCATTTCGAAGAGCGGGAAGGCCGTGCCCAGGGCCGCGGCGCGGATCGCCCAGATGATCAGGTAGATGACCGCTGGGATGAGGATGAGCACGGGCAGGCCCTTGGAGCTCATGAGCTTGCCGATGAAGTTCGGCTGGGCCAGGTTCTTGTAGGCCATGTTCCGCAGCGCGCCGAGCAGGTCGCCCGGCTTGGCGCCGCGCGGACACAGGTCGGAGCAGGTGCCGCAGTTGTGGCACAGCCAGATGTCGATGTCGTTGAGCAGGCGGTCCTTCAACCCCCACTGGGCCCAGACCATCTCCTTGCGGGGATAGGGATTGTCGGCCGGGGAAAGGGGGCAGACCACGCTGCAGGTGGCGCACTGATAGCACTTTTTCAAGGACTCCCCGCCGAACTGCTGGAGCTCCTTGACGAATTTCAGGTCCGGTTGAACCCTGACGCTGTTCGACATGGTTCGAAACCTCCTCTCCTAGTAACCCTTGAAGGGGTTGGGGCCGAACTTGGCGACGACCTCGTTCATGAACTTCTCGATGAGGTCGGGAATCTTGTCATAGTCATCGATGGCGACCTCGTACTGCTCCACGCGCTCGGCCTCGACGCCCAGGCGCTGGAGCGACTCGGCGATGTTCTCCTTGCGGCGGCTGCACAGCTCCGAGCCCTTGACGAAGTGGCACTGGTAGTCGTCGCCGTACTTGCAGCCGAGCAGCATGACGCCGTCGATGCCCTTGCTCATGGCGTCGGCGACCCAGATGGCGTTCACCGAGCCCAGGCAGCGCACCGGGATGAAGCGGACGTAGGGGCTCCACTTCTTGCCCCGGAAGGCGGCCATGTCCAGGGCCGGATAGGCGTCGTTCTCGCAGACCAGCACGATGACGCGCGGGCCGCCGGCCACGATGTCGTCCGGAACCTTCACTTCCTTGATGGTCGAACCGATCTGGTCGACGTTGTAGCTGTCGAACTTGATCACGCGCTCGGGGCAGGCGCCCATGCAGGTGCCGCAGCGGCGGCAGCGCGTGGGGTTCGGCTTCGGCGTGCCCTTCTCGTCGTCGTCCAGGGCGCCGAAGGGGCATTCCTCGGTGCAGCGCTTGCACTGGGTGCAGCGCACGAAGTTGAACACCGGGAAGGAGAGGTCGCCGGAGCGGGGATGCACGGCCACGCCGCGGTTGATGCTCTCGATGCACTGCACGGCCTTGAGCACGGCTCCGGCCGCGTCGTCGCGGGCGTTGGCCATGGTCATGGGCTGGTGCGCGCAACCCGCAGCGTAGACGCCGGTGCGCCGGGTCTCGTAGGGGAAGCAGATGTAGTTCGAGTCCACGAAGCCGTCGAACAGCTTGAGGTCCGGGAAGTGCGGGCCCTGGCGGTAGACGAAGTTCATGGTCGGGTCGTGGGCGGTCACCGGAACCACGGCCGTGGGCAGGACCACCAGGTCGGCCATGATCTCGACGTTCTCACCGAGCAGGGTGTCCTTGGCCGCGACGGAGAGGGTGCCGTCGCCGGATTCGGTCACGCCGGTGACCGTGGCCTTGGAGAGCATGATCGAGGAGTTGTCCTGGGCGGCCTTGTAGTACTTCTCGTTGATGCCCGGGACCATCATGTGGTCGTAGAGCACCATGGCCACCGCGCCGGGAACCTTCTCGGCCACGTAGCCGGCCTGCTTCAGGGCCACCAGGCTGGAGATCTCCGAGCTGTAGGCCAGATGCTTGGCCGACTCGGTGTTCTCGTAGACGAAGGCGTCTTCCTTGGCCTCGCCCTCGGCCGGGGCGGCCTGTTCGGGCAGCTCCGCCGGGGGCTCGCAGGCCGCGCCGGCGGAGTAGGACGCGCCCTTCATCGGCAGGTCCATGTCCAGGACGAAGGCCACGGAGGTCACGGGCTTGCCGTCCGAGGGACGGACGATCTTGCCGTTCTTGGCCATCTCCTCGAACTGCGAGGAGGTGATCACATTCTTCATTGTGCCGTAGCCCAGGGGCTCAAGGTACTTGCCGTCGCCGGGCACCCAGCCGGTGGCCAGGATCACGGCGCCGACGTCGTACTGGGCTCCGCCGATGGCGGCCTTGTAGAGGCCGGGAGCTCCTTCGAGGGACTCCAGGGTGGCGTTCAGCAGAACCTTGATCTTGGGATTGGACTCCACGGCCGAGACGAGCTTCTCGATGCCGGTGTCCACGGCCTTGTCGAAGGGAGCCGAGAGCGGGAAGGTCTTGTACATGTTCAAGGCCTTGCCGCCGAGCTTCTCGGCCTTCTCGACCAGGAGCACGTCGCGGTTCATGGCCGCGGCGTTGAGCGCGGCGGTGAGACCGGTGAAGCCGCCGCCGAGCACCATGATCGTCTTGCTCGTCTCGGGGATCTCCGGGACCGGAATGGCGCTTTTGGACAGGCGGGTGACGCCCATGCGCACGTAGTCCTCGGCCATGCCCTTGAGCAGGCCGGGAACCTTCGGATCGTCCTGGAAGGACCAGACGCACTGTTCGCGCAGATTCACGCGCTCGACCTGGATCGCGTCGCCGAAGCGGAAAATGTCCCACTTGCTGCGCGGGGAGCAGGCGCAGACCACCACGCCGTCCAGCCCTTCGGCCTTGATGTCGGCCTCGATCTCGGCCACGCCCTCGGGGCTGCAGAGCACCGGGTTGGTCTTGATCACCTTGCAGAGCGGGGCGACCTTGCTCTTGCCGACGTGCTCGGCGAGCCCGGCGAGATCGAGGGATTTGGCGATCTCGCAGCCACCGCAGATGTATACTCCGAGCTTTTCAGCCATGACTTACCTCCCCACCACGTTTTGAATGGCCTTGAGCGCCGCGCCCGTGCCGGACTGGGCGGACTTCATCACGTCCAGCGGCGACTTGGCGCAACCGGCGGCCACCACGCCCTTGTCCTCGGCGGCGAGCACGAAACCGTCCTCGTCCACACCGGCGAAGGGCTGCTTCTGGCCGGACATCGTGGGCTGCATGCCCGTGGCCAGGACCACCATGTCAAAGGTTTCGTCGCTCTTGATGCCGGTGACGGCGTTCTCCACCGTGACGACCGGGTTCTTGTGCTTGTCCTCGACGATCTTGGCCACCTTGCCCTTGACCAGCAGGAGCTTGTCGTCCTCGAGGATGCGCTTCTTGAACTTGTCGTAGCGGCCCGGGGTGCGCAGGTCGATGTAGTAGATCACGACCTTGGCGTCCGGGTAGTTCTTGCGGATGTAGGAAACGTGCTTCAGCGAGGCCATGCAGCAGATGTAGGAGCAGTAATTCAGGTGGTTCTGGTCGCGGGATCCGGCGCACTGCACGAAGGCGATGCTCTTGGGAGCCTTGCCGTCGGAGGGACGCAGGATCTTGCCGGAGGTGGGGCCGTTGGGCGCGGCCAGACGCTCCAACTGCATGTTCGAAACCACGTTCTTCAGCTTGCCGGAGCCCAGGTTGTCCAGGTTCTTCAGGTCGTAGGGCTTCCAGCCGGTGGCGTAGACGATGCTGCCGACGTTCAGGTCGAAGGTCTTCTCCGCGTCGTTCAGGTCGATGGCCTCGTAGGGGCAGGCGGCCTGGATGGCCGAAAGCTCATCGGCCGGAATGTCCTTCGGGTCGAGCACGTAGCGGTGGGGGAAGGCGAAGGAGTGCGTCTTGAAGACGGCCTTGCGCTTGCAGAGCCCGAACTCGAACTCGTTGTCCACCGTGGTGCGGGCGGCCTTCTCGCAGTCGCCGCAGGCCGTGCAGCGCTCGTTCACGTAGCGGGGGCGCTGCTTGATCTTCACATCGTAGGCGCCCGGGCCGCCGCTGACGGAAACCACTTCGGCCATGGTGTAGAAATGCACCAGGGGGTTGTTCTTGATGCGCTGGAACTGGATCTCCAGACCGCAGGAAGGCGGGCACAGCTTGGGGAAATATTGGTTCAGTTGCGCCACCCTGCCACCGAGGTATGGATTGGTCTCCACGATGAAGACCTCGTATCCGACCTCGGCGGCCTCCAAGGCGGCGGTAATCCCCGCGAACCCGCCGCCCACTACGAGAATACTGTTGTTCGCCATTCTCACAATCCTCCCTGAGTATACGCTCCGCGCGCGTTTGCGCGGCGGAGCCGTCCGGCCGCCCGGAGCCCCCCGGGCGGTCCTAGGTCCCAAACGTAGAGTCGAGAAGCGAAGTGAAGGTATCCGACAAAATGGCCTAAACCCGGACTGCGCCCTCATCCAGCCCCGGTTCAGACCACTTCATCCATGGAAAAAGCGGCCGCGGGCTCGAGGCCCGCGGCCGCGGTGGTCACTCCCTACTAGTCAGGGATGATCTGCCAGTAAGCCCGCTTGAAGATCTTGATCTCCTTCTTGGCGGGATCGTACTTGGAGTTCACGAAGCACTTCCACTTGGAGTCGTCCAGGCCCATGAAGTCGCCGCGGTAGTAGAAGCCCGGGTAACGGGACTCTTCACGGAACTCGATGTGCTGCATGTGCAGGCGCACGGTCCACAGGCGGTGGAACTGCTCCCAGCAGCGCATGAGTTCGTGCAGGTCGCGGGCGGCCAGCTTCTTGGAATCCTCTTCCATCATGCCCATGAGCCAGAAGCCCGTGTTAAGCAGGGCCTTGGAGGTCATGTACAGGGTGGAGCAACCCCCGCCGTATTCATCGGTGCACTTGGTGAGGCGCATCATGAAGTTCTTGGGGGTGATGTAGTTGGGGTTGATCTCGGGAGCCGTGGAGGCCTTCTTGAACTGCTCGAAGGTGTACCAGGGCTGGTAGATCTCCTTGGCCAGGTCGGCGGCCTTCACAGCCAGGGTCGGCTTGAAGTCCTTGTGGTCGACGGCCCAGCGGACCATCGCCTTGCCGGCGATACGACCCTCGGCGTGCGAGCCCGAGGAGAACTTGTGGCCGGAGGCGCCCACGCCGTCGGCGCAGGTGAACAGACCCATGACGGTGGTCATGCGGTTGTAGACCTTGCCGTTCTCGGCACGGACCTTGTAGTCCTCGGGAACCCACTCCTCGTCCGGACCGGAGACCCAGATGCCGCAGCAGCCGGAGTGCGAACCGAGCAGGTAGGGCTCGGTGGGCATGATCTCGGAGCCGCGTTCCTCGGGGGCGCAGTTGGTGGCGGCCCAGAGGTTGGCCTGGCCGACGCACATGTCGAGGAAGTCTTCCCAGGCTTCGGACTCAAGGTGCTTCCAGAGGGGGTTCTTGAAGTCGTTGTTGATGGTGGCCAGCAGCGCGCCCTTGGTGTCCATGAAGATGGGGCCGCGGCCTTCACGCATCTCGCGGAGCATCATGTGGTTGCGCAGGCAGGTCGGAATGACGTGACCCTTGGCGTAACCGCGATCCTCGTAGGGCTTCAGCATGGCGCGGTTGGTGGCGCAGTAGTCCTCGCCCTTGTAGTTCGTGGCCTTGGCCTTGAACAGCAGGAACCAGGCGCCGACCGGGCCGTAACCGTCCTTGAAGCGGGCGGGCACGAAGCGGTTTTCCATCATGGTCATCTCGGCGCCGACCTGAGCGCACATGGTGTAGGTGGAACCAGCGTTCCACACCGGGTACCAGGCGCGACCCATGCCCTCACCGGTGGAACGGGGGCGGTACACGTTGACCGCGCCGCCGCAGGCCACGAGGCAGGAGTTGCAGGTGAACACGTAGACTTTGTTCTCACGGGTGGAGAAGCCCACGGCGCCGGCGATGCGGTTGGGGGTGTTGGCATCGAGAAGCAGCTTCACGATGAACACGCGCTCCAGGTAACGGCCTTCGCCCAGGGCGTTCTTCGCGGCCTCGGCCACGATGACCTTGTAGGACTCACCGTTGATCATCATCTGCCAACGGCCGGAACGCACGGGGGCGTCGCCCTTGCGCAGGGACAGACCGGCGGCCTTGGCGGCGGCGCCGTCGAGGTTGTGGCCGTCCTTCTTGATCCAGCAGGGAAGGCCCCACTCCTCGAACAGATGGACGGAGTCGTCCACGTGGCGGCCCAGGTCGAAGATCAGGTCTTCGCGGACCAGGCCCATGAGGTCGGTGCGGACCATGCGGACGTAGTCGTCGGCATCGTTCTCACCCAGGTAGGTGTTGATGGCGGACAGGCCCTGGGCCACGGCGCCGGAACGCTCGAGGGCGGCCTTGTCCAGCAGCATCACGGAGAGATCCTTGTACTTGGCGTCGACCCAGCGGCACACCTCGAAGGCGGCGCCGCAGCAGCCCATGCCGCCGCCGACCATGAGAATGTCGGCGTGCTGTTCGATGACCTGCGGTTCGGCCAACGGGACACCCTTGACGACGTCTTTAGCGGGAATCTGAGGCATAGCTACCTCCCTAGCAGCTCTAAAGTTCTCTTTTTCTCAAAGCCACTCTCAAACCAGGCGACGAGATCGTCGACTAGCCGTTGACAGGCTCGCAGACGCCGTCCTGCCAGCACTGGCTGATGTCGGCGTCGGACACTTCGAACTTCTTCATCAGCACGGCCTTGGGGGCCTTCAGCGCGGTCTCGGTGAAGAGCAGCTCGTTGTTGATGTCGCCGGGCTCGGGCTTGCCATCGAAAGGCTTGATGGAACCTTCGGGAGTGGTGCGGATGGGGAACTTGAACCGCTTCACGGAACCATTGCGGAACTTGATGGTCCACATGATGTCTTCGGCCGAACGCATCGGGATGGAGGTGCCGCCGAGGGGGGCGAAGTCAGCGTAGGGGCGGGCTTCGATGGCGCCCTGGGGGCAGATCTTCACGCAGGAGTAGCACTCCCAGCAGGCTTCGGGCTCCTGGTTGTAGGCCTTCATCTCGGCCGGATCCAGGATCATGAGGTCGTTCGGACAAATGTACATGCAAGCGGTCTTTTCGCCACCCTTGCAGCCGTCACATTTTTCCGGGTTCACAAAGGTCGGCATAACATCTCCTCCTAACTTGTTGAATTTATGATACCAGAATACCGACGGTCCACTGCCAATATGCAAAAGTGCCTAGCGTGCAGGCGGAGCACTCGGGATACCAGCCCAAACGCCAGGAGTCAAGCCAAAAGTGAATTTTTGAACAAGCGTCTGTTCCGCAGGCGGAGGAAAAACGGACGGGGAACCCGCCTCGGAAGCCTATTCCAGGATGCACCGTGTTTTTACAGCATTCAAGCCGTTTCCCGCAAGCTTTTTTTCCCCTGTCGCGGTCCCTCACGGGCCTTGGCGCAATCAACCGGAATCACAGCCCTTCCCTCGGGACGCGCGGACCCCGTTTTTCTAGACCTAATCTGAGCGATTCTCCTGCCTGACACAACATCAAAGCTGGCCTATCGCCTTGTTTTTGTTTACAATCACATCCAACAACAAATCATGATTATTTCACCCATCAGGTGGAGGGCTGGATGTCAAAACTCAAGAATACCAAAGCAAAATTTATCGACGATGTCCAGGTCACGAGCGATTGCCTGACAGGCCGAGCCGGGCTCAACCTCTTTACTCGCTATCTTCGCGGCATTGACTTTTTCCCCCACATCAACCGTCTCTTCGGCTCCATGCGCAAGAACCCCAAGGGCACGCCCATCGATGAACTTTTCAAGCAGGTGCTCTGCTTCCTCT